>CALMBD010000243.1 GCA_937861115.1 uncultured Bacteroidota bacterium
CCGGCAGGCATCCACTCCGGCGACTCCTCTGCTGTGCTTCCGCACTACAGTCTTGGCCCCATCGTGGTGCAGACCATGGCAGAATATGCCGAGCGTATCGCCAGGGCGCTGAATATCAAGGGATTGATCAATATCCAGTTTGCCATCAAAGATGACCAGGTGTACGTTATTGAAGCCAACCCGCGCGCCTCGCGTACCACACCGTTCATTGCCAAGGCATACGGGGTACCCTACCTCAATATCGCTACCAAAGTGATGCTGGGCACCCACAAACTGAAGGATTTCGACATTGAGCACAAACTCGACGGGTACGCGATCAAGATTCCGGTATTCTCCTTCGATAAATTTCCCAATGTCGACAAACGCCTCGGGCCGGAAATGAAGAGCACCGGCGAAGCAATTTACTTTATCAAGGATTTGAAAGACCCGTATTTCAGGGAACTTGATCGGAACCGGAGCATGTATCTTTATAACTAAAAGCAGTATATTTGTCGGAAAATCAGGCGAATATGAGTGCGCTCATCAAAAACCTACAAATCAAAAACTTCAAATCCGTGCGGGATCTGGCGCTCGAATGCGACCGGATCAATATTTTTATTGGTAAGCCTAATGCGGGAAAGTCAAATATATTAGAAGCAATTTCGCTGTTAGGGGCAGGGTATTCTACAGGGAAATTTATGGAAGGGTTTGTGAGATACAAATCAATAGTTCAATTATTCTCAAACTTCAATTTTCATATTCCAATATTAGTTACTGCAGATGAGTTTACTGTAAGATTGAAATCGTCTGAACCGGCAGGTATTTTCAATTTTCTTACCGGGTATTCAAGCATTGAAAAAATGCAAGAAAATCAGATTAACCGTCCTGAATTTATTCTTCCGGATATGGATATTAATATCACGTTGAATGGAGTGATTGATGGAAAATCAAGCCGATCTCCGAACTCCATCAAAAAATATGATTTTCGGGTAATTGGGAATTATCAGGAGCGGAGTCTTTTTTTACATCCACCGCATGGTGACAACTTTTATTTGATAGTTAGGACTAATTCTGCTTTAAGGGAAGAAATTCAAGCCTTTCTAAGACCTAATGGCTTGGAACTATTGCTTGATGAGGAAAGTCAACGTATAGTAGTTGTCCAAAAAGAAAACGGGGCGCTCCTGAGTTTTCCTATGCATCTCGTCCCCGACACCTTCCAACGGTACATCTTCCATCTCGCTGCCATCATGTCTAACCGGGACTCAGTTCTGTTGTTTGAAGAACCGGAGTCACATTCCTACGGCCCCTATATTTACCAGTTGGCACAACATATTCTGAACGATGAAGGGGGGAATCAGTACTTTATTACCACCCATAGCCCATATTTCCTGCTTCCGCTGATGCAGGAAGGTAAAGATGTTGCGGTATTTGCCACATGGTTTGAAGATTACCAAACTCATGTGAAAAGACTGACCGAAGTTGAGATTCGAGAAATGCTTGACTATGGTGTAGATGTATTTTTAAATCTGGATGACTTTATCCCTGCATGACCCGCCATCATTACCAAATCATCCCGGAATGTTATGCCGATACCTTACTGGTAGAAATGCTCGGCTTTGCACGGCCTAACCACCAATTAGGCATTGGGAAAGTAGTCGGTCTTTTTGAAAAAGGTTTAAAGAACCGTGCTGCTGTTGGTATCATAGATGACGACAAGGTAAAGCCTAAGGATTTAGACAGTTTTAAAATTGCTGCCGAAAGTCATAACATTAAGCGGCTTACAAAAGGCAAGCATTCTATTTTAGTTATCTGTCCTGCGTTTGAGGATTGGGTTTTTGAAAATGCGGCTGCGGTTGGTATAGATCCAACGGAGTATGGGTTTCATACACGTAAACAATTTCGGAAAATATGTAAAATGCAGGGTGTGGCCAGCAATCAGGGATTAAAACAACTTTTCAATACCCTTAAACAGAAACAGGCTCCCGGTTTTCGCTACCTCAAAACCTGGATATGCGAAAGTGCCGGCATCGACGAAAATGACCTTGATTGATGACCACTTCAATGTAAATACTATCCCTATTTCCGAATCGCCTCCACCGGATCCATGCTGCTCGCCTGGGATGCCGGGATCAGCCCCGAAAGGATACCTACAACTATAGAGGTCAGCACCCCGATCAGGACATTGGTCATCGACAGGTGTATATCGAAGTCGATCAGTTTGGTGATGATCTCGGTGATAATCCAGATGAATAGCAGTCCCAGGGCGCCGCCCACGACGCAGAGCACCACGGCTTCAAAGAGGATTTCCAGCAGGATAAACCACCGTTTGGCCCCCAGGGCCATCTTGATACCGATGATATTGGTGCGTTCCTTGACGGAAACGAACATGATATTGGCTACCGAGAACATACCCACCACGAGGGCAAAAATGCCGATGACAAAACCGGCCATGTTGATGACACCAAAAAGGCTGTCGAACAGTCCGCTCAGAATAGTAAGCGTATTGAGGGCAAAATTGGTTTCCTCGCGGGGTCTGAGCCGGCGTTCTGCGCGCAATACGCCGGTAATTTCGTCTTTCATGACCTCCAAATCCACACCGGGTTTGGCCCGGACGCCCATACTGGTATTGCCGACCCAGGGGCCTGTCGCGCGAATATTGAAGCCGCGCCGGGCGAGGGTATGGCTGATGAGCACGGCATTATCAAAATCCGATACCTTCAGCAGGTCTTTTCCCGATTTCTGTATGACGCCGATCACTTTGAGTTTGCGCCCGCCGACCGTCACCATTTTATCCAGTGCTTCAATGTTTTCCCCGAAAAGGCCATCTGCAAGCGCGTAACCGATGATACAGACGTCGCTTCCATTGGTGTATTCAGCCGAAGAAAAATAGCGCCCGTCACCTATGAATTCCAGGCGGAAAAGGTTGGCGCAATCTTCCGTTACACTGATAAAAACGGCATTTTCGACACTGGAGGATCGCCATTTTAGCGTTTTGGTGCCTATAAACTGCCAAAAGCCGATTTCAGATGCGTTTTTGAGTTTTTCCTTCAGGGTCTCAAATTCAGTATAGACGAAGTTGGGGCGACGCATCCATTTCCAATAGTTGGCGCCCGGATCTTCTGCCCAGGAGAATTTATCGAGGTAGATCACATCGTTCCCCAGTTTGGCCAGACTGCCCCGGATGTTGTCTTCCAGCGAGTTGACCGCGCTTTTTACCCCGATAATGCAAAAAATGCCGATAGTGATGCCCAGCAGCGACAGGAACGAGCGCAACTTGTTGGCCATCAGTTGCTGCCACGCCTGGGCGGCGCCTTCAAACAGGATGCGGAAAAATTGCCTCATGATACGGAAGCGATAGGTTTGGACATGTTGATGCGATCTTCAGTCTTCAAAGGTAATCGCGACCTGCAGCACCTGTATGGCGTTTCGATAAATCGCGGCAGTTAATCTACTGAAGTTGGGGTTTTCAGCGGATATGTTGGTGCAAACGGTTACGACTTTTCTTTCGCGGGACCGGATTGCCGTTCGCCGGCACGGAGTTGATCGCTGGTAAGGGTGCTCCCGTCGTGACTCCAGCCGGGCGGACCGAAGACATACAACAGTTTTTCCCGCCACCGCACGGGTTTGCGCAGGTCGCGCAGGATATTCAGCCATTCATGGAATACGATGCGCAACGCATTCGGGCGCTCGATGGACTTGGTCAGACCGTAACGTATCGGCTCATACTGACGGTCTTCGAGTTCGGGCTGGAACGTGCCGAACCATTTGTCCCATACGATCAGCAGCATGCCGAGGTTGCGGTCGAGGTAAAGCGGGTTGGATGCGTGGTGCACGCGGTGGTGGGAAGGGGTCACCAGGATATATTCGAGCCAGCCCAGTTTGCCGACATGCTCGGTATGCACCAGGATACCCCAAATCTGGGTAGCGGAAAAGATAAAAACGATATCAAGCGGCTTGAAGCCGGCCAGCGCCAGCGGAATAAAATAGATAAAGCGGTAGAGGGGTTGGAAAACCGACGAGCGAAAACCGACGGTGAGGTTGAACTGCTCCGAAGAGTGGTGCGTCACATGCACCGCCCAGAAAAAACGGCTGTGGTGATCGACCCGGTGCAGCCAGTAAAACAGGAAGTCCATGCCTACCACGAGCCAGAACCAGTACCAGAGCGGAGTATCCAGTTGAAATAATTGATGCCGGAAAAACCAGTCGAGCGCCACCACATACACGCCCCGGAACAGCAGGTCGATCCCGCTGTTCAGCAGCATCAGGTACAGGTTGTGCCAGGTGTCGCGCCAGGTGTAGGACGGGATGCGGCGAAAATGGCTGAGCGCCACTTCCAGGCCGATGACGAAGAGGTATATCGGTGTGCTGATGAGGATGAGTAGTTGCTCCCGGAGTGCTTCCATGGGTATCTGTTCCGATGATTATGGAGCCGGGGCGCCCGGCTTCGATTTTTATAACGCGTTTTTGATTACTTTGAACAATATCCAGCTGCTGACGATGATGAGCATGATACCTGCAATCTGCACGACTTTTTGGGTGTGACCCGGCTTCAGGTGTTTGCCGATCTGGTGGGCGAGCAGCACCTTGGACAGGTCGGTCGCCAGCACAATGATCAGGGTAGTGATCAGAAAGGTCTCCGCATACCGGTTGTTTTCGGGTATCGCTTCGGCCCGGACGAGTGTCGCAAGGCTGATCCAGAACAGCCAGTTGGAAGGGTTGGTCATATTGATCAAAAAACCCTGCAAGATGGAGTAGCGCCGTCTGACAGGCTCTTCTTCCAGTGTGTTTTGAACGTGGGACTGCTTTTTGGGCCAGACTGCCGAAATGCCGAATCCCAGCAGAATAAGGCCGCTCAGCAGGCCGAAACCGGATTGAAAAGTGCTTTGCCGGGCGAATTCGGCCAGTTTCGCCGCACTCCACCAGCCGCCTGTGACCAGCAACATGTCGCTCGCAAAAGCGCCGCCCACCAGCGCCACGCCATTGCGCCATCCCTGACTGAGTGTCACCCTCAGGCTTACGAAAAACATCGGACCCAGCAACAGTCCGTACGCCAGTCCGGCTAATATTCCTTTCAGAATAGGCTCCATGTTTTATTTTTCGGGCGCAAAAGTAGGCAACAAAGCTGCCGGAACAGTTGAAAAAAATTTAACGGGAGGTTAACCTTAAGGCGCCCAACGGTATGGCGGCAAATGCGGGTCTTTACAGGAAAGTTCACATTTTAACCGCATACGACATGAAAAATGCTTTTTTATTGTTTATTTTGTTCGCCTTTACCGCAGCAGTAAGTTGCTCAAAATCTAAAACGGAAACAGCGCCCTGTACGGGAGGCGCATCAGAATACAAACTGGACCAACCCTTTTTTATGTGCTATGGCACCAGCGTCAAGGGACAGGATGATAATGTGACCCTGGATATTGAATTCGATGAAGTGTATGGCGACAGCAGGTGTGCCTATGATGTAATATGTGTTTCTCAGGGGCGGGTAGACATCGGCCTGACCTTTAAATACGGTCAGGATGAAATGAAGGACACCTTGTCGATAGATGGATTGAACGCCAACCCCAAACCCGATTCGACCCTGTTCAAGGGGTACAAGATCAAAATGGTCAGTGTTGACCCCTATCCTGAACATGCCAATGTACCCATACCTTTAGAGGAATACAAGATCAAACTTGTCGTGTCCTCAGAATAATATTCCGATCATTCACCAAACCCTTACTTTATGAGAAACAATCTTTTTGCGCTCTTCGCCGCCTGTCTGCTGTTTACCTGTTTCGGATGCCCGGCGCCGGCGCATTGCGATCAGCAATTCAATGTAAATGAAGCCTTTAGCATGAACCAGGGCACTTCAGCCTGCCTGAAAACGGAGACAGAATTTACGATTCGTTTTAATCAGGTAACCGAAGACAGCCGCTGCCCCGAGGGGGTCCAGTGTATCTGGGCCGGCCGGGTAGATGTGGCCCTTACCCTCGCCAAGGACGGCGCCGCCCAAAATGTCGAACTCTCTTCCGGCGACCTGGGCAAGGGCGGAAAGGGCGAAGTCGTTTTCAACGGATATACTGTCCGACTGGAAAATGTGGCGCCCGCCAAGGTAGAAGGCTCAAAGATCGAGCAAAAGGATTATACGATCCGGTTAATGGTTTCGAAGTGATGGAAGAGAGGGGTAAGTGAGAGGTGTCCAAATGCGCCAAATGCACGAACCATTCCTTGCCTTGTTGTAAACACCTGTCCGATCTACGGACACGCAACGCCACCATCATTCCTTGTCATGTTGTAAACAACCGTCCGATTCGGGTGCGGGCAAGGCGCCATGTTTCACTTTCTTGAAAGTATTTGATCACGGGCTCTGCCCGTAGATCGGACGGGTGTTTACAACAAGACAAGGAATGGTTCGTGCGTTGCCTGACCTGACCTGCTCTGCTAAAAAAACTATCCAGGGTCCCCTTTTACCGGGACCCTGGATTTGTTTATAGCACTAAACCTCCAAAATAATCTTACTTCAGCATCAGCTTGCCGGTTCCAAGCACCGTGCTTCCCGAGATGACTTTCAGGAAATACATGCCCGAGGGCAGTTGACCGCGTTCCAGTTTCCATTGCCGGTTTTCGATGTTGCCCGTGCGAACCTGTTTGCCGTTGGCGTCGTACATCGCCACCTGCCAGCCGCTCTGCTGTGACAGGCCGTCGATGACAAGCGTAGCCGTTTCCGCAACAGGGTTGGGCACTACGCGCAGGCTGAGTCCTTCGACAAAAGGCTGCCAGGTATTCACCACGACGAAATTATCGCCGACCCGGTGCGTGGTCGTATTGGTATAAACGGGTTCGTTAAAATCAAAGAAAATGCCTGCACGGTTCAGGATGTCGGTTTCCAGCGGGACGCCTGCCTGCTGCGCAACGCGGAAGGAAACGAATCCCTGCGACGCTTCCAGGTTGGTGCTGCTGTCGGGCAACAGGATATTGTCGAAGGTAAACTTGATATTCCGGTCGCCGTAGTATTCAAACGTGTAGGGGTGGCTGCTGGCGCCCGGAACTACCGAGCCTGCATCGAGCCAGGGCGACAGTTCATCGCGTACGACTACCGTAAATGCCGTATCGGTACCGGTATTCTGGAACCGGATAAGGTATTCTATATCGGTTCCGGGTCGTACATAGTGCGCCGTACCATATCCCAAAGGAAAGCCCTGCTTGTCGTTGGGATCGTAGGAGCCCTGATTGGCGCGGCATTCGATATCGACCCAGGGGTCGTCGTCGTTTTGCGGGAACTGGTTGACAAAACCCGTGCTGAACTGGTTGCCCGTAACACAGCCTTCTACAGACAGGCTCGGCATGGAACTGCCCGGGTGGAAAGGCTCCTGCGGCACTTCCAGGCGCCAGGTCGCGCCATTGGCCGGCACCTTGACGTGGTACGATTGACTGGGTGCAAGCGAAACGCCCGGTGAAGGGTGTTCGTACATCACGGCGTCTTCGATCACCACGTAGTCCAGCGGTACCGACATCGGGCCGGTGCCGATATTTTTGATCTCGAAATCGAGCGAATCAGTGTTGCACTGGGCGTTGAGTTGCAGACTGGCGCCCGACCACAGGGCGTTTTGCGGCTCGCAGTTGCCGGTGGGGTAGATCACGCCTTCGAGGCAGTGGGTTTGTCCCAATACGGCATTGCAACTGACCGATACATTCATCCAGAAAGAGCCGCAGGTATTGAACGGCACAGTGCCGAGGTCGAAACTGTACACGTCATTGCCCAGGCTGGTAAAAGGCACAGACGCCGAATTGAGGGTCAGGAAGGGATCGAACAGTATCTCCACATGCGAATCCGTGGCATCCTCCGTACCCTGGTTGCAATAATTGACCCATATGGTGCTTGAAAAACAACGCCGCAGGAAAGGGATACTGATATCGACGGTCATGGCGGGGCATACTGCCTGGGGTTGCAGCAGAAAGTCCTGTGCAATCGTCTGATTGGCGCCTATGGATACTGTTACCAATGACGGACAGGGCTCCCAGAGGCTGTTTATGGGAAGAACCACCACGTCGTAGGTGCCCGGATTCATTTCAACCCGGTAAAATCCATCCACGTCGGTCGAAGTATAGTATTCATTGCCGGAAGCATCGGTCACCCTGATGGTCATGTACTGAAGCGGTACATCCGAGGCTTCTACCGTGCAGTTGGTGTTCCAGTCGGCATAGACATACCCTTCAAGATTGGCGCACTCATTGGGGTCGTTTTCCACTACAATGCTGGCAACGGCAGTGCATCCTGCCGCGTCGGTAACGGTAACGACGTAGGTCCCCGCAGGCGGATCGTTGATCCAGGGACTGTTGGAACCGTTGCTCCATGTGTAGGTAAAGGGAGGGTTGCCTCCCTGCACAATGGCGGTCGTACCCAGCGAGTCGTTGCAAAAAGGACTGTCGAAATAAGAAATCGAGACGCTCAGCGGGACGGGAGGAGTCAGGGTAAAACATTGCACGGCAGAGCATCCTGCCGCAATATTGGTCACCGTTACACAATAAGTCGTCGGTGCAGTGACAATTGCCTCGATGGTTTGGGTAGTGGCTCCACCGGGCACCCATGCATACTCAAATGGTCCGTTGCCATTGGTCACAAAGGCTGTGATCTGCATGGGCTCGTTTTCCGGGTCGCAGGGCGCCACGGCGTTGATGGTGATCGCCGGCGTCGTTAAATCAGGCAGAACCATTACGGTATCGGAGCCGAAACACCCGGTCAGGGAGTCGTAGACGAACAAAGCGACACTCCCGGGTTGGCCAACCAACGGATTGAGCACGTTGGGGTTGGATACGGGGCCAAACCACTGGAAGGAATAGTTGCCGGCTGGCGGTGTTATCGTCGCCTGCAATTGCACAACAGGGTTCTGGCAATCCAGAATGACCGGCGAGGGAGTGATCTCCACCGTCGGCGGTGTGCCGTTGCATTGGGAATAGGCGTGATGCAGGTGCAAAAGCCAAAGGACCGGAAGTAAAAGAAGCAATTTTTTCATGTGCATAGGATGTTGCGTTTGGGAATGAATGAACAGGTGAAAGCCTAATCTTGTCGTGTTTTTCATCTGTTATACACCCGGATATATTCAGACGGTACAAAAGTTTGAATTCCTGCCGATAGCAACAAATACATTTTTTGTCGTTTATTGCAATTAATTTTCAGTGATATTAACTTAAAATATTGGTAAACAAATTTTTGTAAAAGTTAAAATATCAACAGCGCTTATATTTCTACTTGACTGGAAACCTGAATATCCACCCGGTAACATGGAAAATGCAAGAATCTGGCAAATCTTTCAGACGCTCGCGCCGCTGGAGCGCAAACACCTCGGGCAATGGCTCAGGTCGCCCTTCTTTTGCCGGCGTGAACAACCCCTGCTGTTGTTCGAATACTTTCAGCAATGCAGGGACAACGGCGAAAGCCCGGATCAGGCTGGTGCTTTCAGGGTAGTATTCGGCGCCGGGAAGCCGCCCGGTGTTCAGGCACTTCGCCAGGTCATGAGCGAACTCTCGGCGCAGATCGAACATTTTCTGGTGTACCGGGAAAGGTTCGACGCGAGGGAAGGGTATCACATAGCCCTTGCTTCGGCCTATCGCCGTCGCGGACTGGAAAAACATTTTCGGCAGAGCCTGCACGCGGCGCGGGTGGACTGGGAACAACAGCCCTGCCGGCATACGGAGTATTTTGACGCCCAGGTTGCCCTTGAATACGAATTGTACCGGCACCTCAGCGCAGGTCGCCGGACGGAAGCGTTGAACATGCAGCAGTTGTCGGACCAGACGGATGTCGCCTTCATCGCCCGGAAATTGCGCCTCGCCTGTTTTGCCCTGAGCCATCAGTCGGTGTACAATACCGACTACCGCTTCGGGCTGCTGGATATGTTGCTCGAACACGTGCGCACTACGCCCGCCCTTCAACAAATACCCGCTGTCGGGCTGTATTATTTTTGCTACCTGTCGCTGACCGATGCGGAAGGTGAACGGTACTTCATTCAGTTCAAAACAATGCTTTTTGCCTGTATCGATCAACTGCCCGTCGATGAACAGCGCAACCTGCACCTGCTGGCGATCAATTTCTGCATCCGGAGGATCAACCAGCTGCAAAGCAGGTATTCTCGGGAGGCTTTCGAACTCTACAAATCCGCACTGCAGGCCAATCTTTTGCTGGAAAACAACCAGTTGTCGCATTTTGCCTATAACAACATAGCCGCTATCGCGCTCAAGGTCGGCGAAACGGAATGGGCCGATCATTTCATCCGCGAATACGCGCCGGCGCTGGAAAAAAAGCACCGAAACGCGGCGTTTCACCTGAATATGGCCCGGGTGGAATACGGCAGACAAAACCTGAAATCCGCATTGCTGCACTTGCAGGAGGCCGATTACAAGGATCTGATCAATAACCTGATCGCCAAGTCGTTGCAATTAAAGATCTACTATGAAACGGGCGAGTTCGATGCCCTCGATGCCCACCTCCAGAGCATGCAAACCTTTATCCGCCGGCAAAGGGTGATCGGGTACCACAAAACCAACTTCCTGAACATCATTCGGTACACCCGACGCCTGATGCAACTGCATCCGGCCGACAGACAGGAAAAAGAGGTGTTGCAGCGCCAAATTGAAGCGGAGCCTGTTCTGACGGAAAAGGAATGGCTGCTGGAGCAAATGGCTTAGAACGTTCTTAGTGCGCCAGGGCATCCCCTGGTATGGCTGTCTTTTCCTTGCCCGCCGGCGCATACCAAACCTTTAACCCGCTGCCGCCGCCGCTGTTGAAATAAACCACCTTGATGCGGTGCCAGCCCTGCTGGAGGTTGGCAAATCCTGTTTTTTCCTCCATGCCGTGGTCGCCGTCGTTGTTGACAACCATGTCATTGTCAATGGAAAGCGTACTGCCGTCGTCCGACTCTGTCCAGAACTGGTATCCGCCGCTGCGGGGTATGTTCAGGTAGCCGTTCCAGACCATGCCGCAGGGACCGCTTTCGCAGCTCCGGTCGAGTTCGAAGGATGACATGACACCGCTTTTTTCGGAATAGCCGTTTTGCACACTCTCGAGGGTGTACCTGCCCGAGGTACTCATGAGCTGGGTGCGCAGTCCGGGCTCGGGTTGCTGCACAAAGGCTACGGCGGGCTTTTGTGCGTAGATTTTTACCTCTGCGGTGGCCTCATTGCTTTCCAGCAGCCCTGTTTTGGACGCGACGGCACGTATCGTGCAGGCAGTGGCCGGCGAAAAAGGCTGCACAAATGCCGTCGAAGCGGGTTTGGGCGCCGTGCCATCTGTCGTATACCGGATACTGGTCCCGGCTGTGCGGGAAATGATCTTCACCGTTGGCTTCATCGTCGCCGGATCGTACGACACCGCGATATGGGGCTTATCCACGAAGGCGCCGAAGTTGGCGATTTTTACCGCAAAAGCCTCGGTCGCTTTTATCCTGTTCGGATTGTACTCAGGCAAAAAAATCACTGCATTGCCCGTTACATTTTCCCAACGCATTCTTTCCCTGGTCGCCAGGAAAGTCACTTCGGTGCCGGGGGGGAGTTGCAGCCCTTTTAACACCAGTTTTTTGTCGTCCGGGTATTTCGGAAAAACGGCGTAGAGAGACTTCGTCTTCGGGTTCCACGTAAAAAATATCTCCTTAACGGCAAACCCCGGCTCCGGATCGACGGTTTGCTTCAGCAGCAGGTCGCCACCAGTTTTCCAGCCATCCACGAGTTCGGGTTTAAAATCGCGATTGCCTTCGCTCCACTGGCAACTCGTCCGCCAGCGCCTGGTGTTGTAGATTGCTTCCCCGTTGATTTTCAGCCATTTGCCAATATCTAGCAGGCGTTCCTGCATGATCGGCGGTATTTGCCCGTGTGCATCGGGACCGATATCGAGCAAAAAGTTGCCGCCGCGCGAGACTTTATCCACAAGATGCAGCACTAGTGACTGTGCGGAATTGTAATCCCACGCATTCTCGGTCCGGTTATAGCCATACGAGAATCCCATGCCCCGGCTTTCTTCCCAGGCGTGGTTTTCAAAGTCCAGATCGGGTTGGTATTCAGGCGTATAGATACCGCCGTGTTTGAAGCGAACCCCGCTGCCCCAGCGGTCGTTCACGACCACGCGGTCGCGCACCGGGCTCTGGTTATACAGCCAGGCCAGAAACTCCGGCGATTTCCAGACGTCCGGTGTGGCGTCCCAGTCGCCGTCGGCCCACACCACCCAGGGCTGGTAGCGGTTGACGAGTTCGTACAGTTGCGGCATGGCGTGGTCTTTGGCATACCGCGCGCGATCGAACTTCCACAGCGGGTTATACCATTCATAAAGGGAAAAATAAAGCCCCGGTTTGACGCTAGTTTTGCGCAGGGCTGTGAACAGGTCGCCCAACAGATCGCGCCCCGGTCCGCGCACATCGGCGCTCCAGGGGAAACCCCATGTTTTGGCAGCCTGCTCGTTGGGCCACAGGCAAAAGCCGTCGTGGTGCTTGGAGGTGAGCACGACGTATTTGGCGCCGGCGCGTTCGAACAGACTGGCCCATTCGTCGGGATTGTACAGTTCGGCGTGAAAGTCCTCGGCGAGATCGTAATAACTGCGGTTGCCGAAGTTGTTGCGGTGAAAATCGCGCACCTTGCCCTCGTGTGCATTGTTTTCCAGTGAATTCTGGTACCATTCGGCGTAGTTGCCCAGCGTGGTGTACGCGGGGACCGAATACACGCCCCAGTGAATAAAAATGCCGAATTTGGCGTCTGTCCACCATTCCGGTGTGGGGCGTTTGTCGAGCGAAGCCCAGTCCGGCGTGTATGTCGTTTGGGCGATAAGGTTTGAAACGGATAAACAGAAAAGGAGGGTCAGGAGGGTGAAAAGGTGTCGCATAGTTCTCAAAATGAATGAATTGGTTTGGCCAAATGTAAATCTGAATTGTCAAAATTTGGAGCATGGGAAAAAATTCAATTGTATTATTACCACACCTTGTGCCTTTCATTTCCGCAATCAGTGCTGGCCCTGCAGCAGGAATAGCC
>CALMBD010000244.1 GCA_937861115.1 uncultured Bacteroidota bacterium
TTCACTTCTGTTTCCACGCTGATAGCGCCGTTGGCGGCATTCTCTACCTTTAATCGGATCGGCGTACCTGCATCGGGCGACCATACCCGCACGGACATCCTGGTATCTGCAGCAGTAAACGGAATGGGCCTGGCCAGGCCGCTGCCGCCGTTGGAGGTGCCGGCCCAGAGTTCGGCGGCGCCCGTTTTTATGGCCTTGCCGACAAGGTTGTTCGGATCGGTGGGGTCTACGACGATAGAGGAGGCGTTGCCGCCGAAGTCCACGAGGTTGTAGTCTACGGAAGCAGTGTCCTGGAAGGTGATGGGCAGGTCAACCTGGCCCAAACCGAACCTCACATTATCCCAGTAATAGGTTTTTTCACCCGCCATCGCCCCGGTAGTGCCGAAGTTGAAGAAGATGGATAATTTGTTGTACGTGTTTGCCAGGTTCAGAGCGGCCGTGCCGGGCACTTCGTCGCTGAAATCGAACACCAGTGTTTCCCATTCGCCTGCCATGGTGGTATTCGCTTCTGTTTCCACGCTGATGCCCCCATTGGATGCATCTTCCACTTTCAGGCGAATGGGCGTATTGGCATCGGGCGACCATACCCGCACAGATATTTTGGTATCGTCGGCGGTGAACGGTATCGGGTTGGCCAGGCTGTTTCCACCGTTGGTGGTACCGGCCCAGAGTTCGGCCCCGGCTGTTTTGACGGCCTTGCCGACAAGGTTGCCCGGGGCGGTGGGATCCTGTACAATGGAGGACGCGTTGCCGCCAAAGTCCACAAGAGCGTAGTCCACGGTAGCAGTATCCTGGAAGGTAATGGGCAGGTCAACCTTGGCCTTGCCGGTACCGGCATTGAATTGCTCAATGTCGTCGACATAAAAAGTGAAATTGGCAGAGCCGTCGCCTACGGTACCCAGATCGAAAATGAAAACCAGTTTCTGGTAGGAATTAGCGGTATTGACGCCGGTAAAATCAAACACCAGTTCTTCCCAAGCATTGCCTGTAGTTGTCGTTTTTTCCTGTTCATAAGCAATACCACCGTTTGTCAGGTTTTCTACCTTCAACAACACCTTTCTGCCCGCGCCCGGCGTCCAAACCTTCATTTTGAAGTGTTTATTCACAGAGAAATCGATTGGACCCGCCAATTCCAAAAAGCTGCCGCCATAGACCTCGGGGGCATTTTTTATCATGCGCGCCACCTTGCTGCTCGTGTTAATCCCGGACATGTCGGGGTTATCCTCCTTGCTCATCTGCCCGCCACCAAAATCGGTGAAGGCGTAGTTAATTGTCGATGACTCGAAGTCTATCGGAAGGCTGATTTGTGCATACCCAACGCTGGATATCAGCAGGGTTAATACAAGAGTAAAATGCTTCATTATTAATTGGTTTAAATTTTAAAATATGGATAAAAAAGCGCCGGGAAACAATCCGGTTTACCCGATCCAGGCGCCATTGTTTCGTCAGAACTTGAGGTTTTGGTGCATATCCCACAAGCCCCAATAAGCGCCTACATCGCCCTCGGCGCCTACTTTCCAGGACTCATCGAAGGAGGCGAAATAAAAAATCGCAATGTCCTCTTCCCGCGACCACTGTTGGGTATTGATGAAATATTTCATGGCATTTACCGCAGACGGTTCAGCGCCATCGAGACTTTTTCCCTGGCTCGGCCAGCCTGTTTCGGTGATGATTACTTTTTTGCCGTTAGCGGCCTGTACAGCCTGCTGGTACATCTGTTTCATGTATACCAGGGAATAGTCTATGTGGCAACCTTCCCAAAAAGGGTAGCAATTGGCCAAAATGACATCGCACGCCTCGGTGATGCCGGGGCAGGCGGTAAACTCGTAATAGGCATCCACATAGCCCGTCGGCACTTCGGGGATGGCGTTTTTCACCCGGCGGATGTAGTCCAGCAGCGCCTCCTCGCTCAAATCCTTCCGGTAGAGTACTTCGTTGCCTACTGCGGCAATGTCGACGTATCCTTCTTTGGCGAGTTGTATCAGGCCGGCTATTTCCTGTTCGTTCAGGTCTTCATCTTTTCCCAGCCAGGCGCCGACCAGCGTTTTTAGTCCGAACTCACGGGCTACTTTCGGCACCAGTTCATTGCCTTCAATACAGGAGAAAGAGCGCACCCATTTGGTATAGGGGGCAATGATTTCCATCCGGCGCCGGATCTGGTCAGCCGTTAAAATATCACCCGGTTGCTGGCCTTCTTCGTAGGCACTGTAACAGAGGCCATGCATGCCATTTTCCAATGCCTGCCGGAAGAGGTTTTGTATCTGTTCGGGTGATTTACCGGAATAATCCGTTCCCGAAAGGGTTAAGTGTTTTCCTTGTCTGAATGACATATCTTATTCTGTTTTTTGAACGAAACAAACGGATAGGAATGATGTTGGTTCAACCGAACTTTTGTTTCTCATTAATATCCCATAATCCCCACTGAGTGCCCACTTCCCCTTCATGGTGAAACTTCCATGATTCGTCAAATGAAGAGAAATAGAACATTTCAATGTTTTGGTCTTTAGCCCATTGCTGCGTATTGATAAAGTATTTCATCGCATTTTCGGCAGATGGGTAGGCGTCCTGCACATTTTGCCCTTTGCTTGGCCACCCTGTTTCGGTGATGATCACTTTTTTACCCCCGGCTATCTGGTTTGTCAATTCAAACATACGTTGCATGTAAAGCAGGGCGTGTTCGTTGTCGGCTCCTTCCCAGAACGGGTAGCAGTTGATCAGAACCACGTCGCAGGCATCCGCCAGAGCGGGCTTGTCGAGGAAATGATAATAGGCATCCACATAACCCAAAGGGATGTGTTTGGGCAACAATGCCCGCACCCGCTGAATGTACTTGATTATTTCCTGTTCTGAAAGTTCATTGCGCTGCAATACTTCGTTGCCCACTGCCGCTATGTCCACCAGTCCTGCCTTTGCCAATTCAACGAGCGCCTTGATTTCACTTTCATTTCGTTCGGCATCCTGGCTTATCCATGCCCCTGCCATTGTCTTCAACCCTTTTTCCCGGGCAACTTTCGGGATCAATTCATTGCCCTGGGTACAGGAAAAGGAGCGCACCCATTTGGTGTAGGGCGCAATGATTTCCATCCGCCGGCGAATCTGGGGCTCCGACAAGGTATCACCCGCTCTCTGGCCTTCTGCATAAGGGCTGAAGCACAATCCATGCAGGCCGTCGTTGAGCGTTTTTGAAAACATTGACCTGATTTCCGCCGTCGTTTTACTGCTGAAATTCAAGCCGGTTCCTGTATTCAAATTTACGCCTTTACTCAGTTCAAGCAATTTGCCCGGCGAATAGGCAGACGAGCCGTTACCGGGGGCCTTCTTCCGGTTTATTGCTGCCCTTATTTCATGGGCGCGTTCTTCGGACACATCATAATTGCGCATGATCCACATGGCAACCAATGTTCCGAGAATGGGAACCCCGGAAAAAAACAGCCTTAAACCTGTTACTGCGCCTTCCGGCTGTGTATCTGCATCCGGGGCGAAGCCAACCAACGTCATAATAGCGCCGCTCATCAGACCGGCGATAGCAAAACCGAACTTCACCATCCACCAGTAAATAGCGCCGAAAATACCTTCCCGTCTCTTGCCGGTATTCAGTTCATCCAAATCGCACACATCTGCCGTCATGGACATCATCAGGGTGAACAAACTGCCGATTCCGAAGGAAAAGAACGGGAGGGCAAAAAAGAACATATAGGGTTTGCCCGGTACGAACAGGAACCAAAACAGGATATATCCGAAGATGGAAATCCCCTGGGAGAGCATAAAGGCATTCTTCTTGCCCATTTTTCCAGACATCCATGCCACGGTGGGGATTACCGCAAAAGTGGTCACCAGGGCGCCCACGCTCCCGAATAAAGTCGGCCAAAAGCCCGCTGCTCCAGCATCGCCATTGAACAAATAGTAAACAATGATAAAAAAGGAAAAGGAGGCTACCGTGTTGAACGCATTGAAAATCAGAAACGTCGAAAAACACAATTTCCTGAACGGGCGAATTTTGAAAGCCTCCCTGAACCCGTTCAATATTTCCCTGAGTCCACCTCCGATATTCTTCAGGCTCAACGGAACAAGGCTGTCATCATCTTTGGTGGATTTGCTTTTGATAAAAAAAGCGGGGATCATAGCCAGGATCATACAAAATATGCCAACCCATACAGAGAGTGTTCGGGTAGCCGTATCTGCATTTTCAAACCAGGTGGGGTCGTACATCACTACCCAGAACCAGGGGGCAATGACCCAGGCCCACTGGCCGATCCACTGCGCTACGGCCATAATGTTGGTGCGCTCGTGGAAATCATCGCTCATTTCATAGCCCATGGCTACATAAGGCACACTGAAAATGGTCAGCCCTGAATAGAATACGAAAGACCAGAGCAGGAAGTACGTGAAGTTATATTCCACGCCATTTTCCCGGTGCAACTGCCACATCGCCACAAACGAAATGCCCATGATGACGGCGCCTGTAAAGACATAATGCCTGCGCCTGCCCCATACGGAGCGGGTATTATCCGTTATAAATCCCATAATGGGGTCGGTAATCGAATCATAAACCCGGGGGAGGAAAAACAGAATTCCCCACATCCATCCCGGAAAACCCAAATCCTGTACCAGCACAACCATGAATATTCCCAGGGCAGCGGGGAACATTTGATTGGCAAGCATACCCAATCCGAAGGCAACCTTTTGCCCGAAAGGAACCTTGTTGGAGGATGTCGATGAATTACTCATTGTTGGTGTTTCGTTTATTGATCAAGATGGTTTGAATCGCCTTGTCACTGATTTTTAAATAGGTGGATTTTTCTCCGAACGAGAGCATGAATTGTTTTTCATTTTCCGTGGGATTAAAAACCACCGCCACGACAGAGCCGTCCGGGTTTTGGGCGGCGGTAACCATGAGTGTGTTGTCAGTATTTTCAAACCCGATCCGCACCGCTCCCGGCCGGATATATTTACTGAAATGAGCCAAGGTGTAATAGATGGGTGTGAAATACACCTCATCTGCGTCCGGGTCGACGATGACGGGGGCGGTACACCAGTTTTTGAACCAGTTGGGGCCACCCTGCCTGTCCAGCACCATGTTCCAGTCAATCCAGCCGTCCACCCAGTTGTTGAGGCAGCCGATGATGTCCCCCGCATAGCGGTTGACCGGGGCGTACTTGGGGTGCAGGTGTTTGTCCTGCTCCGGCGCCCAGTCCCAGCCCCAGTCGGTGGCTTCTTTGCTCCAGTACCAGACGTCGTTCTGCCATTGGGGCACTTCGGCATCCACACAGGCTTCCGATTGAATCAAATGCTTGCCGGGTGCTTTGTTGTGCGCATATTGCAAGGCATCAGGAAACACCTCGAAAGTGCTGGCATACCAATGTATGGCGGTACCGGCGTAATATTTTGAAGAGGCTTCATCCCGGTACATCACGTCCACCCATTCCTGCAAATGTTCCCGGTTTTGGTCGTAGCCCAGTATTTTCACATGACCTTTTCCGTCGGCTTCCAGTTTCGGGCCCAGGTGATTTTGCACAAACAGGGTCATTTCTTCCGGCGTAAAGTGCATACTCTCCCAGTTATTGCCATTGCCCAGTGGTTCGTTCTCCACCGTGAAGCCCCAGATGTCAATCCCTTCCGCCTTGTAGGCATCAATATATTTTGAGAAAAACAGGGCCCAGGTGTCGTAATACTCCGGAAGCAGTTTTCCGCCCACCCACTTTTTGTTGTCCTTCATCCAGGGCGGGGCCGTCCAGGGAGAGGAAAGAATTTTAAACCCGTCTTTGGAAACGGCCATTGCATCCTTGATCATCGGAATGATATCATCCCGGTCTTCCTCAATGGAAAAACTTTTCAATGCGGTGTCGCCTTCCACGGGAGCATAGCTGTACTGGCTCAGAGAAAAATCGCAGGAGTTGATATGGGTGCGGGTCAGGGAGTAGCGGGCGCCATCTTCCCCAAAATAGGCTTCCAAAATTTTGTCGCGGTTTTTCCTGCTCAATTTGTTCAACAGCGAGGCCGACGACTCCGTAAACGATCCTCCGAACCCGGTAATGGTCTGGAATTTTTTATCCGGCAAGAGTTTAATGACGGTGGTTTCATCGCCCGCAGGCGATTCCATTACCGGCTGGAGCTTGTTGCCGCTTGCAGAGGTTTCATAAACCTCCGTTTTCAATTTTTTATCCATTGATAGACAAGCGCTTAGCATGACAATCAATAAAAATACAACACCGTATGTCAGGAAGTTTTTCATATCTGTTCAACTGGGTCTGGTTAATGCGTCGCCGGCATTTTTTGTTTCACCGGAGGCAGCGGGACATTTTCCAGCAGGGCTTTTTTATCGCCGCCGTACGTTTTCACAACAGGATGGCCGCCCCTTGACAGTCCTTTAAAAACACCCTTGTCTACCAAATCCCATATGGCATATTTGGCTTGCCCGTCGATGGTGAACAATCCAAAGTGATTTTCCGAGCCTCCCGGATTGGCGGCATCCTTCCAGATTTCATCAAATGCTTCGAAGAAAAAACAGGCGATGCGCTCCCGACTGGTCCATTCGCGCATCATGTTGTAATAAAGCGCTTCCTTGTATTCATCGGTCGCTTTTGAACCTTTGGCTCCGTAGTGGTCATTGCAGGCACTGGCCCAGCCCGTTTCACCGATATGAACGGGTTTTTCAATGCCCAGCGCCTTCATATATTTCACGACGCTTTTGTATTGCGAAACGGCATAATCTCTGGCGCGGGTCATGGCAGCGTTGATCTTAGCACTATCGGAGAGCGTTTCCTCGCCCTCGAAATTGCCCCAAAAATCAGGGTTGTAATGGGTGTCGTGCATGGGGTAGGTGTGCATGGACACATAATCAACCGCCAGGAGCAATTTTGTCAAATCTTCGACGTGGTACTCGGCGCCGCCGCCGCCCCAGGAGGCGAAGTTGTCGGAGCTTGTGATCCAAAGGTCTTTGGGCAGTTTGCCGGCTTGCTTGAGCGCCTGCAACTGGTTCACATATTTAAGAATCACCCAAGGCTGCACGAAATAACTGGCGGCCCACTTCACCATCGCCTCGTTGCCGACGGCTATGATCTTTACGATGTCGGGGTACTGGTTGGCCATATCCACGGCCCTTTGAATTTCTGCGGCATTGGCCTCTTCATCTTCATGATTGTGGTCGGGATGATTGGTCCATGCTTTCCGGCAATCCATCCATGCGCCGAGCATGACATACATCTCGAAACCGGGATCTTCCTGTTTTAATGCACGAATAGCCTTTAACAGGTTGGAGGCTTCTGCCAATTTGGTGTTGTACGTGCGCAGCACCTTGATGTTCATGGCAGCGAGGATTTTCATATCCTCTTTCAGTTGCTCCGCGGTGGGCTGTATGTCACGGCTGTTCCCCCGATAGCCGCCGTAAGAAATGGCCGGATATTCGGGATTCCCCAGGATGTCTTTCGCTGTCACTGCTTGTTTTGGTTGTTGATACGTTTGGCCAATCTGCCCTGTGTGGCATGAAAAACTGAAGGCAAAAGCCAACAGGATACCCGCTTTTTGCCAACGTATTTTCATGTTATTTTAACATTGACGCTTTGATGTGAACATTGATTCGGATGATATCGCCAGTCCTTTCAAAAATCTTGAGGCTGTTGTTTTCATCTATATTCAAGTCGTTCAATGTGGTAGACGTGTTGTTGCTATGTGTAATGGTCAGGCGGTTTTCCGCTGCCAAAGTGTACACGATCGGGACCTGGCAATAGGTGAAACAAAGCGAACCCTTATCGAGCGGCAATTCCCGTGTTTCCTGGTGGACATTTACGTATTCGAATATTCCGGCTTCCCCGAGGAATTCGCTTTTCCGCAGCAGACAGGGGTTGAAATGCAGTCTGCCATTTTTCACAAAAACGCCCAGTTCGCCGAACCTGCTCACAATATCTTCCTTCACCTGTCCCGTCATGCCTGGTTGCTGCGCGCCTTTTCCGGCGGGCGTATGGGAATACGGATCGGTCGGGAAAGCGCCGTAAAGCGCCGGGGACTTATGTACGCCAACGCCTTCGCTTATTTCATAATAATGCTCCAGTAATTTACCTGTGCGTTCAGGGCTTTCGCCTTCATCCACGGCTTTCAGGCAACATTCCAGCACGGCCAACTGGAGTTTCGACACCATGTGCCAATAAATGGAACCCAGACCTTCATAGCCGAAGAAGGTGCCGGAGCGGCCGGTGAACGCTTTGTGGTTGAACAGGTCTTCAAATATCTGCAACACCTGTTTTCTATCTTTCTCAACGAGGGGTGCATATGTTGTTTTCGACAGTTCGGCCAATGCAGCGCCCAGGTCGTTGGCATTTTTGAAATTGCTGTTAAAATGGAATACCCCATCGATATCCTTTTCGATGATGTCCACATTGCCGTCGGATACCAGTCGGGCGAGCAGGGTTGACTTCCCGACAGCCTCCTTCGGCACATTGTTTTTTTCCAAAAATCCCGGCAAATCTCTGTTGGGATACAGCAGATAACTGTACTGGTCGGGCCGGAACAACTTGCTTTTTTTCAAACTGTCCAAAAGCGACAAGACCTCCTGTGCGGATAAATATTTGGAACTCAACACAGCCACCTGCCCCTCCAGCATTTCGCTCAAATAAGAGATGGAAACGCTGTCATCGCTTTCGAGGGTCATCAAATTATAGGCATGGTACAAATGGTCCGGCCTTTTATTGGCATCGATGGTGTGTTCCAGAAAGCGGAGGCTCAGGTCAAAAAACTGCTCGATTTCATCCAGGGAAACGGCCTGTTTTGATCCCGAAAACGGCCGGCTGTACATCTGTGTGCGGTATGCGCTGCCGGCTTTCCCCAAACCGTCCAATACCTGTTTGCGATCCTTGTCGCTGATTTTTCCGGAAAGCAAATGCCGGTGGCTGTTCAATGTCTGCGACACACTGTTCAGGAAAACAAGCAATTCAGCGGAAACGCCGGCCTGTTTCACCTCCGAGGCCGCCAATACTTTTTTGAAAAAATATAAAAACCGCCGCAAATAGCACAGTGTCACCACCGAAACGCCGTTGCCCACCAGGGCGTTGTTCGCGTCGTTCCATTCGGGCCGCTGGGTGTTCATCCAGATGCCGCCCTCGGGAATGAAATTGGACAATTTGGCCAATACCGTCGCCAATATTTTTTCCACAAACGTCACTGTGTAGATGTCGCCGTTTTGATCCCGCAACAAGGCTCCGTCCGCACCTGAACTTTCTTTCTCCAAACGGATAAGCCTGTCCGATTCGTGGTCAAATTCGATGGTATCTTTCGGATTCAGCAGCGTGTCTTCGTAGCTTTTTATTCTATAAGGTACGTTGGCATATACGAAACATTCCTTGTCAAAAAGGCTTTCCAGTTGGCCGGGAGCATGGTCTTCCATAAACTCCAGGAACTTCAGCAGGTAGATGATCTGGTGGTCGCCCCAGTAGCCGATATAAGACCAGGGGTTGTCCGGCTCGATGGTTTCCCAGTCGAAACCGTCTTTTGTCACGCGGTATGGGTTGTATCCATCGAAGGTGGTCGCGTTCAAAAATTTGTGCACCATGCTCTCGATGAACGCCGGGTAGGAGTACGCGAGCGCTTCCCAGTTTTGGAAAATATCCCGCCAGTTGCCCTGGTAATCCAATATTTTCGAACCGTCCTTTTCGTTGCGGGTGTTAATGGAAAACCAGTTCCAGGGACGGCTGGGGTCGCCGTGCCGACGGCTGAATTTGAGCGGCATGTATTCGAGGCATAATCTCGTGAAATGCGCATCCCCGCTTTTTTGCGCTAGTTCTTTCAGCGCAAAAAATGAAAAAACATCGGGCAATTGATCCACGACCGGTTTCGAATTTTCAAAAACGGCTTTGTTGGCATTGGACAAATAATGGGTGAAATCCCATTTTTCGATTTGATAATTATGGTCAAAAATGCCGCCGCGCATGATGTTGAACAGCACATTGGAAAAGTGGCGCGTGTCCCGGCGGTGGTCGGAGCTCAGTTGAAGCCCGTCGGCGGCGGCATTGAGCGCGAGCAGGCGTTTGGTCCCTGCTGCTATGTCCTGCTCGACGAGTTGGGATAAACCTTTTTCATGCTTTATTAAATCCAAAAGTCTGGCTACTGCCGCATGACTTTGGTTTACGTTGGCGACAATCATCCATTCCTTTTCGACATGCGGGGGCAGCAATATTTTTTTGTGGAGAAAATAGGCCCCTTTTTCCGCTTTTACATCTTCTTCCTGCCGCAGCGGCATACCTTTTCTGAATGCGCCGAGTTGCAGAGCGGAAAGCAAATGGACGGGGTTTTCAAGTCCGGCCGACCAGGCCACGTTGGCTTTCAGCGCCTCGCTGGGTTCGGCTTTGTCCACAATGATGGCGCTCAAGGCATAGATGCCCAAGCCTGTCGCCTTGTCCAGTTCGCTCCTCTTGTAGGCATCTACGAGGTTGCTGGCGCTGTTTTGCAAACTGCTGGGCACGCCGTAAGGCAATATATTCTGGATGCCGTCCAACAGTTCAACACTGACCTCGTTCGGCGCATGGTTGATCAGCCTTGATTTTCTGACAAAGCCAAACCTGTCGCTCGAATTCCATTCCACCTGAAAGGTCAATTTCAAGTCGTGGTTGATCTCCTCGAAAATGATTTTATTGCCGAAAATATGTTTGTACAAATTCCGGCTGGTGCGGTGTACGCCTTCATACCGGTTGGAGAAGGGTTCCCAGATTTGCCGGGCGCTTCCTTCATGTACCAGGAATATCGACTTGCTGCCCGTGATTTCGGCGGACTCGGTTATTTTATCGTCGGTATAATAAGGGAACAGCGCATAATCGGCATTTTTTCGCCCGGCACTCAACCCGCCGTTGCTGGAAATGAACATCCAGTGGTCAGAGTCGCTGACAATGCTCATAAAAAAAGGGCGAAGCGCGTCGCTGTCCGATATCTTAAAATAGCGGTCGCCTCCTGTTTGCACGTATTGAAGGTCCATATTCCAATCAGTTAGCCTCCTTGTAAACCTTCACGTAATCCACCAGCATGGTTTGCGGGAATGGCGTCTGGCTGGTCGGGAAGCCTACAAAATTGCCGCCTACCGCCACGTTCAGGATAATGAAAAAAGGATGGTCGTACACCCATTCCCCGGGCGTATCATCCGGAGTTATCCGTTGGTAAAGGGTATCATCAACGTAGTAATCGATGTAATCTGCGCCCCATTCAACGGCAAAAACATGGAAATCCACGTCGAAGCGGTTGTCGGTGAAACCAAAACTTTTCGTAACGGCCGCGCCGCCGGAGTAGCCCGGCCCATGCACCGAACCGTGGATGAGGTTGGGCTGCTGCCCCCGGTATTCCATGATGTCAATTTCGCCGCATTGCGGCCATGATACGTCGTCGATATCGCTGCCCAGCATCCAGAAAGCGGGCCAGATGCCCGGCCCCCAGGGCAATTTAATCCGGGCCTCAAAGCGGCCGTACGTCTGGTCGAACAGGCCCTGTGTTTTGATGCGGGCAGAGGTGAACCCGCTTCCGCCAAAACTTTCGCTCCGGGCAGTGATGGCCAGGTTACCCGCGCCATCCATCGCTATATTTTCCGGCCGGTCGGTGTAGTACTGCAATTCCTGGTTGCCCCAGCCATTGCCACCCGTGCCAAGGTCATACGCCCAGTTGGCCGGGTCGGGCGACTGGCCCGCAAGGCCGTTGAAATCATCGGCCCAAACCAATTGCCAGTTGCGGTTTACAATGTCATTTGCATCATCCTTGCAGCTCCAGAAGGCGAAAAAAATTACTGCAAGCAGCACGCTATGTATCAGAATTGAATGATTCCGTTTCATGGTAAGTATGATTATCAGGTTTGAGAGCTCAGTTATGGAATAAAATATTATCCAGATAAATCTTGCCGTCGCCTTCAAATTTAAACTGGAACACGTTCGTCAGGTCCACCGGAGCGAACGCCGTCAGCGGGATGTCCACGCTCGACCAGCCGGAGGTAGGCACAGTCAGCGTAAAAGGTGTTTCAACCGGGCCTGGGCTGATGATGAATACCTTTAGTGCCGTGGAGTTTGCCGTCCAAAAATCAAGGTGCAGATGGGTCATGCCCGATACATTCTGATTGCTGCCCAGTTGGATACCCTGATAATTCAGGCCCGAATAGATCAGCGTATTGTTCCCGCCAACCGGCGCCTGTGTGACGACGGTGGCTTGCCCCCAGTTTGGGTTGAGGTCAGTACCTGCAACATTGGTATAGGCGTCGCTGAAAACGGAGATAACGTTGGCGGCGTTAAATGAAGGCGTAGGTGCTGCGGTCGTTGGCGCCGTACCGCCGCCGCTGGTTTTATAGAAGTAGATGTTATCGAGGTAAATATCGCCGTTGCCGTCAAATTTGAACTGAATCAGGTCGTTGAGGGCAACCGGGGAGAAGCTGGTCAGGGGGATATCCAGACTTGTCCAGCCGTTGGTAGGCACAGTTAACGCAACGGCCTTCTCCACCGGGCCGGGGCTGATGAGGTAAACATTCAGGCCGGATGAATTATTCGTCCAAAAATCAAGGTGCAGGTGGGTCATGCCGGAAGCATCGAGGTTGTTGCCCAGTTGCGTCCCCTGATAGTTCAGGCCCCCATAGCGCAAAATGTTGTTCCCTGCGACCTGTACCTGGGTAACGACCGTCGCCTGCCCCCAATTCGGATTGAAATCCGTACCGGGAACATTGGTATAGGTATCACTGAAAATGGAGATAACGTCGGCAGGGTTGCGCGTAGGCGTTGGTGCGGCCACCGTCGGACCGGAAGGCGCCACCGTTCCGGCGTTGTAGAAATACACATTGTCGATATAAACGTTGGGCACATCACCGGATAGCACCAATTGGGCAAGGTGTGCCCTGTTCACCAGTCCGGTGAAATTCGACATCGGAATGTCGAGGCTCACCCATTGCTCCGAAACCAGGGTCGGGCGGGTGAACGCCAGCTCGTGCGAAGAGTCGTCGCCTCCGTCGAAAACCCCGTTCGCCCCGAAATCAACGAGCAGCACCTTGAAAGCGGCCGGGAGTTCGGTCGGGTCGGGCGTCCAAAGGTCAATATGGAAATGCGTCATGGCCGACGCATTGATGGTCTGGGACGCGAACTCGATACCCACGAAATTGAGGCTCCTGTACCGCTTCACATCATCTCCGGCTATTTGAACGTCAAAATCCTCGGCGGTTGAAAATTGCCAGTGGGTGTTCCAGGTGTCCACAGAAACATTGTTGTAGGCATTGCTGAAAAGGGAAATCACGCTGTCCGCACTGACGGTAGGGGTGGGCGCCGGGGTTTGCGGGCCGGCGGCCTGTCCGCTTGAGGTGAGCGTCATAGAGCCCGCAGCATCCAGATTACCTAGTTTGGCAGTGATGACCGCCGTTCCGGTGTCCAGTACAGAAACAACGCCTGTGACGCTGACCGAAGCCACCGATGGGTTGGAGGATGAAAAGGTGAAATACGCCGGGGCGGCATCCACGCTTTGGTCAACGCCCGTCGGCATATTGAAAGTAGCCTTCAACCCGCCGATATTCAGATTTTGACCTGTCTCCGCCGAAAGCACCTGATCCTGCCCGTCCAGTATGGCCGATCTCGGGTGGGCAATGGTTCCCAGTTTTTCGAATTTCACCTCGTCAATCCAGAAGGTGTAACCAAGGCCGTTTTCAGGGCCTTCGGAGTAGAAGAACATTCCCCTTTCCTGTGTCAGTTTTGAAGGGTCGGGGATGGGGATGATGTATTTTTGCCAGTTGGTATTGACGGGCACATCGCGCAGTGTAGTCAGGAATTTTGACTCGCCAAAGTCATTCCCGAAACCTACCACGTCAATCGTCGCCGATTTGGAAGCCCTGGCCCAAAAGGTCAACGCATCGTAGCCCGACAGATCGCGTCCGACCGAGGTAAAGTAGCTGCCGCCGGCATAAGCGCCCTGGGGGTCTCCCGCGTCCGGTACGGCAAATTTCATGGAGGCCGAGCCTTTGTATTTCACTTCGGTATCCACGTCGAAGGCCGTCACCTTTGAGCCTCCGAAGGCGCCGTAGTTCAGCCCTGCGCTGAATCCGTCGATGAACACTTCCGGGGTAGTCGGAAAGGGCGCCGGTTCGAGGTCGCCGATATCCCTTTTGCAACTGACCACCGTCAAAATGGCCAGGAAGAAGAGCGAAACGAGCGCTGAGATTTTGTGTTTTATATTTTCCATGACTGTCTTTTTTGATGTTGATTAATTGCCAATGCTGATTTGCAGATAGGTCTGTATTTCCCATTCCTGTCCATTGCCGAAACCTACGGCGGTGGGGTCGCACACGACGTTGCCCCTGGCATCGATCGTCGTCGCCGGGCAGTAGCGGGGCGAATACCGATCGAGGGAGCGCCAGTTGTAACGGACCCCCAGGCGGGAATTGGGCAGGTCAAACCATCCCGGTTTTGCGAGGCTCGTGGAAATATCGGCCATGAGCTGTAGCGGGAAGGTGAGGTTGAAGTCACGGTGGTAGTCGTAAGGCCCCCAATCGTTCACCTTGACCATGGTGGTGAGTTTGGTCTTCTTGTAAATGATGCGCAAATCGCCGCCAAAACGTTTGATGAGCCTGTCATCGCTGCCGTTGGCCTGGGCCGTCCCTGCGAAAAGGTTGGTGATAAGCCCGAAATCAGGGCTTGTTTTTGAAACAATGCGGGCATATGCCTCCCACAGGTCTTGTGCAGGGGCTGCACCGGGGAATGCGAAAATGGATCGCCCGTCGCCGAGGATACCGATGGCGGCGTCCTGCGTCGTGGGCAGGTGGCGGTAAACGAAGCCGCTGCTGACGGCAAACCTTGCGTCTTCAGCAATATCGTTGTCCCATTCGTACATCCAGGTGCCGGGGGTGGGGTCGTAGGTGAAAAGGATTTCACCTGCTACGGTTTCGCGGTTAGCTCTGACGGCAAACGGGTCATCGAGAATGTTCCTGGGCCGCCCCGGCGCAGGCACATCGCCGGGGATGGGATCTTCGATGGGTTTTTGCCACAGGAAGTTGGGAGCGATCTGGAGATGACCGACTCCGACGGTGAAACCCGTCAGGAAATTGTATTGATTGCCACTGCCGCAGTCCTTGAGCCGCCATCCCGTGAAGGTTTTGGTGTAATCGGCTCCGCCCTGTGCGAGTATTCCATGTACCGCCCCCTGGGCATACCACTGGAAAGGCCCCGAGGCATAAGTCAGTTTGGCTTTACCGCCCCAGGTGTCGCTCATGGTGGTTTCATCCTGATAGATCTCGTATCTGCCTTCTGCTGTCTGGTGCGCGATCTGGAAAACCTCTCCGACACGGTTCGAGTTTGACCAGAGACCGCCCAGTTCGACGCCGACCGCCCCCAGTTTCCTTTTCAGGTGCAGCGCAGCCCTGCGGGTGGGCGGAATTGGCACGGCAAACGAACTCACGGCGGGCGCTTGCCTGTCGAGGTCTTCGTGGAAAATACCCGTTACCTCAAATTTGCCGATTTGCCTGCTGTATTTCGCCAGGATAGCCGGGTTGGCGCCCCACCACAACTGCGGGCCGAAGGCTACTTTAAGGTTTTTGAAAACCCTTTTGCCCGACAGTTCAAAACCGAACGGCGCTTCGCCGTTGTAAATGTCAATGTTGGGGCCATAGTTGGCTTCGGGGTAAAAGCCGAAGAAGTCGCCCTCGTAACCCCAATGGTAATGTCCGGTGCGGTAGAAGCCTTTCAGATCGAAGTGCCTGGCGTTCCAGCTGACATCCGCCCGGTAAACTTTAAAACGTTCTACATCACCCAGCGTTATGGTCTCTACCTGATTGGTAACCGGATTGACCGATTGTGCTGTTTGCGGCCTGCCCCGGTTTTCGTAAAATATCTCGTTGATAGGGTTGGTGGCCACATTTCCGAGCACGTTGAACGAAACATTGGCCCGAAAACTTTCGGAGGGTTTCGCTTCTACGCCGATGAAAAAAGACTCCATGTGGTCGAATCCCAGTTGGTCGGGGTAGGCCGTCCTGCCGGCCACGGGGTCTTCCGGCGTTGAAATCAACTTGCCACCTGTGCTGAACGTGTAGAAGTCCGCCCGCAGCTCGCTCATGCGCACTTTTTTCATCTGCTCGCCGGCGAGGGCTGCCTTGTCTCCCCGCGCCTTGACCACCGCATCCATGATCTGGATGTTCGAGAAATAACTTTCCACGGAAGCAAGGCTTGTACTTTTGTCCAGCGGATTCAGGTGGTGGACTTCCTTCAGGGCATAGTATGCCGCACGGGGGTATAACTGGTAAAGCCCCCTTTCGTTGGTCGGCCCTTTGGCGCATATACCGAACCATTCTTCATTCATATTATTTTCGCCCTTGACGAAATCGCTCTGGTAGCCGCCGTTGCTCCAGGAAGCATTGTTGTCGTGGACGGACAGGTTGGTGGTCTGGCCGAACTTCCACCAGCCGTCGCTGAACTGGAAAGTGAAGCCGCCGAGGCAATTGCCCGCTTTGCCCACACCCGCTGCATTTTCGTAAATTTCCTTCCAGTTGCCCACCATATAATAGGCCTGGGATTGCTGGTCTTCCTCATTGTTGATGGCATTGAACGCATCCGCGCCAAACTCCGTGAACAGGACGGGTTTGTTAAATTCGTCCTTGACCCTTTGAAAGGCATCGCCAAATGAAACGCCCCGATACATATTGGTGCCGAAAATGTCCACATCCTTGCACTCTTTTGCGATGATATCCAAAAAAAGCAGGTCACCGTTGCACATAGCCACAGGGTGCGATTTGTCAATACCTTTCATGGCTACGGCTGCCTCGTTGAAGAGCTTGTACATGGCCGTCGCCCGCGCGGTGGATTTTCGGTCCTGAACCGGGATATCTTCCGTTTCGGCGCCTTCCCAAAACAGCCCGTAGTTGTTTTCGTTTCCGAGCAGGTACAACAAAAGGCCGGGCGTATTCTTGTACTCTTCGGTCATGGCCATCACTTCTGCAAGCAACAAATCCCGTGTGCCGGAGTCGGCATATTCTGTGTTGGGCACCCAGCCACCGCCCAATGTCAGACCATAGCGCCCGAAGGAATGGTTGAGCATGGTGAAGATGCCGTATTTTTCATAGATGTATTGAATCCACCGGGCGGGTACCCCGGTGTACTGCCGGATCACATTGACGCCCATGTTCTTCAGCAGGGACATTTCGGCGTCGAGGGCCGCCCGGATCACATCGTCGGGTTGCTTCCACAGACTGTAGGAGTAGTTCGTGCCGATGGGGGTATAGTCCCAGTTCATACCGTTGATGAAGAAATCGTTGCCATTGACGACCATCTTCATCCCTTCCCGGTTGTTTACGACGGAAACCTTGTCAGCCTGGCCCATGGCTGAAATGGCGAGAAAGGATAGTAGCAGCGTTTGTACTGTTTTTTTCATTACCATTTATTATAAGGTGAATCATTACATTCTGCGAATGTTTTCTCTCCTCTCCGAACTCCTGCCTATTTTTTTTT
>CALMBD010000245.1 GCA_937861115.1 uncultured Bacteroidota bacterium
AAATAGATCGCTACCTCGATATCGATGCCGGCTGTGTGTTCGCCGAGGAACGATTCAGCGACCGGGACGGCATGGGTGCGCTGTGTGCCTTCGACATGACCAACAGGATGCTGACCTTTCAGCCTTATCGCGAATAGGCAGAAGCCATCTCAAAAATACAGGAACAAAATTATTGCAATATCTCCACATCACCTGCCACCTCCAGCCCTGCATTGCGGCCGGTACCTTCAAAAATACGCCGGCCATTTTGCAATAGTTCGACGCGAACGACAGCCTGCAGGCTTTCGTTGATCTTGCCGGTCATTTCACCTGAAATGGGCGAATGCAGGGCTGTTCCGGCCGCCTGCCGGGCCAACAGGCGCAGTTCGGTCTTAGGGTTCCTGAAAATCAGTTCGACCTGTTCATCGCTGATTTTCAAATATTTACGCGCACCGGTATAGGTTGCAAAGCGAAACAGTCGCCCGTCGAGCCAGAACCCGCTGATGAACCCGATAAAGTAACTGCCCAGCCAGGGAATATGCGCAACCGACGCCATCAGGGACGCGCGATCGTGCGTATCAAAATGGTTGGTCTGCATCCAGACGTAAGCGCGAGGAAAGGAGCGCCCCCAGTCCTTCTCGATGTATCCTTTTCCCCCGCTGAAATCAACGGCAGCATTTCCGATTTTCAGCGCGCCTTCCAGCACGTGATTCATGCTCACAATACCGTGAAAGCACTCCATAAAAGGCACAAAGGAATACCAGCCCATGATACCGGGCGCGCCGAGCATTTTCGGCCAGGGCGTTTTGTCGGAAAAACTGATCTCGCCGGACAAGTTTGGCAGGTCGAGTTTCAATTTTTCTCCGGAAAACACGCTTCCGCCAACGGACACTTCGAAATGCCGGTTCGCCGGCTTGAAATCCCCGGCAGAAAACCGGTGATACTGTGCCTGACAGCGTTTGCCATCCATGACCTGTACAAAAGCGTGCCGCACACCGTCAGCCCCCATCGAAATACCGGGAATAAAAGCCAGTGCCTGCTGCTCGTCGGGTGATACTACCTTGAAGTACCAGCCCTCGAAGTAACGCTTTGTACGGCCCCAGCCGTGGAATTCATCGGGGTACCAGGTTGCGCGCAGGCGCTTGAGGAAGGACATGTTTTTTGTTTTGTCGGTGTATCGGAAAAGAACTACAGCCTGTCTATACGGGCGCGCAAGAGGTGATCGGCCAGCACGAGTGCCGCCATCGCTTCCACAATAGGGACTGCGCGCGGTACAACACAGGGATCGTGACGGCCCTTCCCTTTGATGACTACCGGATTGCCTGCCTCATCCACCGTGTCCTGGTCGCGCATGATGGTTGCTACCGGCTTGAAGGCCACCCGGAAGTAAATATCCATACCGTTGGAAATACCGCCCTGTATACCGCCGGAGAAGTTCGTACTTGTTTTCGGGGTGGCACCTGGCGCCGGGGCGATAAACAGGTCGTTGTGCTGGCTACCCAGCATTTTAATCCCTTCAAAGCCGGAACCGTATTCAAAACCCTTCGCTGCATTAATGCCGAGCATGGCCTTGCCGAGATCAGCATGAAGTTTGTCAAACACGGGCTCGCCGAGTCCGGGAGGGCAGCCGCGCACGACGGCAGTGACCACCCCGCCGATGGTATCGCCCGCCTTCCGCACTTTTTTGATCAGACGGATCATCTTGTCGGCCATGAGGGGATCGGGGCACCGCACATCATTGGTCTCTGTGCGCGACAGATCGAGTTGACTGTAGTCGGGGTTGGTTGCCAAATGCCCTACCTGACTAACATAGGCCTGAATATCAACGCCGTAAGTTTTCAACAACAGTTTTGCCAGTGCGCCGGCGGCAACGCGGGCTGCCGTTTCACGGGCGCTGCTGCGTCCGCCTCCCCTGTGGTCGCGATGGCCGTATTTGGCCTGCCAGGTATAATCGGCATGGCTGGGTCGAAACGCCTCGGCCAGGTGCTCGTAATCGCGGGAGCGCTGGTCTTCATTCGGGATCAGGAAATGAATGGGCGTGCCGGTTGTTTTACCCTCGAAAATGCCGCTGAGTACCTGTACCGTATCGCTTTCCTTGCGTTGGGTAACGATAGCGCTTTGTCCCGGCCGGCGCCGGTCGAGATCGCGCTGAATAAACTCCGGGTTAAAAGGTAATCCTGCCGGACACCCGTCGACGATGCATCCAATGGCTGCGCCGTGCGATTCGCCGAAAGTAGTGACGCGAAACAGGGTACCGAATGTATTGCCGGGCATGGAGCGATCAGTGGTTGATGTATGTTGCAGATGCACAAAAAACATGAGCCACCCCGGAAATCAGGGACGGCTCATGCAGAATATGGTATCAGGAATCAATCCTTTTAATCCTTTTGCTGGTGATTAAAACTTTTCTGGTACGACTCCCAGGGTGTTTTTTTATGACTGTCGGTACCAAAATAATTCAGGATGGCTTCCATTTTTCCGGCATCCTGGTAACCCGGCAGCGGCTGAATAACGCCCTGGTTTTCATCCAGGAAAACAACGGTCGGATAGGTCAGCCGGTTATTGAGCCATTCCGCTGCAAGTTCGTGGCAACCGCGCGCGCCGTTCTTTTTGAACTGATAGGTCTTATCCTTGTAAGTGATTTCCTTTTGTTCCTCCGCGTTGAACTTTACCGGATAGTAATGTTCATTCAGGTATTCGATCACGGCCGGACTCATAAACGTAGTGGAATCCATTCGTTTGCACCAGCCGCAGCCATCGGTAAAGACATCGACAAATATTTTGCGTTTGTCCGTTTTACTCTTTTCGAGGGCTTCTTCCAGGCTCATCCATTTTACGCGGACCGGATTGACCTCCTCCAGCGCATTGGCCTGTTTGGTTGCGGAGGGTACCGTTTTTGCCGTTGTACTGCCGTTTGTTACAGGGGCAAGAGCGGGGCGTGTTGTACCCGTTCGCGCACCGGCAGCGCCGGAGTTATCCAGACCGGGTGCAAGGGCCGAAGAGGCGCCGCTACGGTCCTGCGCCGGCGGCCGGGTGCTGACACCCTGATCCCGGGAATTGGCTTTGCTGTTCCCTCTCTGACCGGAGGTTGAGGGAACGAGGGTTGTTTTGACCGTATTTTTAATACTGGCGCGGGGGGTCGGTTGCGCGGCAAGGGAGCCGGCAATAAAAGCGATTAAACAAGTTATGAGGAGTCTGCGCATATCGATCACGTTCAGGTCTGATTTAATTAGAACAAAAGTACCACTCATAAAACCGAAAAACAAAAAACCGTCACGCCCGGGGCACCAGTTTTAAAAGAACTTTAACCCCGCATTTTGGTTTAGAGCCATTTTTCGAGCGCCTTGTACTCGTAGGCGGTCATTTTTTCCAAAAGTTCGGAAACGGTGGGCGCGTCGATGCAAAGATTGCGGTTGTCGGGTTTGAGAAATCCGTTTTCCACCATGACGTCCATCATCCGGATCAGCGGGTCGTAATAGCCGCGCACGTTGAGCAGGCCGATCGGCTTGCGGTACTGACGCAATTGTGCCAGGGTAAGGGCTTCAAAGTGTTCATCCAAGGAGCCGTATCCCCCGGGCAGCGTGATAACGCCGTCGGTATTTTTGAGCAACAAAACACGCCGCTCGGACATGGTCTCGACAGAAACCATATCGGCGACGCCGGAATGGCCGAGTTCGAGCCCGTTCAACTGGTGGGTTATAATACCGGTGATCTGGCCGCCATGAGCCAGCACGGCATCGGCAAGAACGCCCATGAGCCCGACGCTGCCGCCGCCGAACAATACCCGGATACCGCGTTCGGCGAGGGTTTTGCCCAGCTCCGTAGCGGCCTCTTCAAACCAGGGCTGGTTGCCTTTATTGGCTCCGCAAAAAACTGAAATCGAATGCATGCTAAAATAATTTTAGGGCTAAAGAACGGTGAATCCGCTATTACATGCTTTATTTGAAGCAAATTTCTCTTCATGGACGCACAAACGCCACTCGATGAGGGTATGCAGCAACCGGCCACCGACAACATGCCGGTGGAAGCCGAAATACTGGAATACTGGACCGAAACGATACCCTGGATCATGGGTATTGCAACAATGCTGGCTTTTTATTTCCTCTGGACATTTCGAAATGTACTGTCGTATTCCGGGTTTCTGCTCTCCGGAAACCTGGAAGAAACGGCCGGATACTGGTTTGGCTTTATCGCGATGGCCGCTCCGTGCATTTACATGGCTTATTCCCTGTACCGTTTTGCAGTTCTGCTCCGCCGGGCCGTCCAAAACAGGGACCAGGACGCCGCAACACAAGCCTTCAGACCGCTGCGCCATTTCTTTACCCTGCTGCTTTGTTTGTCCCTGATTACCGTTTTAGCGCTTGTGGCCGGCCCGGCGCTGGCACTCCTGCTCCATTAAACCTGCCTCCTTCCAACTGTACTATCAAAATCTATCGACATGGATCATACAGATGCCGAAACACTGTATCCGGAAGAACAATCCGAACGGGAGGAAACAGGCCTGGAGTGGAGCGAAGCCTTGCGCTATGCGATACGCCGTTGTGCGCGTGTGGGTGAATGGACTATTCTGGCCATCCTAATTTCTTCAGTAGTGCTCACCCTGATTACACTATATAACTTTTATGTCTGGCTCGATGACTATCCCGGCGACTTCTATCTTATGGAAGGGAACAACAAACACCGCATATGGGGCTTTGTTACAAGCCTTACCGCTGTGGGATTGAACCTGCGTGCCGCCTGGCAGTTGCGAAATGCCATGCGCTACCTGCGCTGGGGCGCAGATGATTACGAAGACAGTGAGACCCTCGCCGCCGGGTTTTACGATTTGCGCGACGGCGTGCGTTGGTACGGCTATTGGTGCATCTTTCTGCTGGCGTGTTATACGCTGGAGGCGATTGTTTCACAAAACAACTGACCCGGTGAAAAATAAGGTGCGGCAAAAAACTGTTGAGAGGCTGTTACAGCCAAAAACATATACCCTATCGTTATGAATGTCCTTAAGCAAATATTGCCGGCATTGGTGGTCCTGCTGACAATCGCGGCCTGCCGGAAAGACCCCGCCCAACCCCAGCAGGGCGATCCTGCATACCGCATTTCGATAAAAAATGAATTCAACGTGTTGCAGGCACGGCTGGCGGTGTTTCTTTCCAACGACGACGGTAATGTAGTATCCTACCAGGAACTGGCGGGCAACGCCACGACGCTGGTGGAGGTTCCGGGAACAAGGGCCGGCGACCGCTTCGACTGCACGATCGTAAAAATCATCACCCGGGATGCGCCCGGAACCGGCATGACCGATACGCTGGTAAATCTGACCACCTATACCGGGCTGAAAAGCGGTGAAACCATCAACCTGCGCGACCTGTTTTACAAACAGACGACCGACCTCAACCTGACTTTTACCAACGTCACGTCTGTCGACTCCATCGTTGTGCCCGATGGGTTCACCTTCGTCAGGCCGACACCTTCCAACAATTTTAACGGTCAGTACCGGGTCTACCACACGGGAAAACTGTGGTTGCGGGTCAAGATAAACGGGCAATCCATGTGGCGGTTTATTCTGTTCGGCAACATCGACGGCCCTACCCTGGATGCCACCATCGATGCCGGCCTGATGCTGCCCATTTTTGCCACGCCCAAGAAAATAACCCTGCCCTTCACGGCAGCCTGGGATTTCAGCGTCGAAGGCATCGTCGATACGGCAGGCGCCAAATACCTGGCCATGGGCGACCAGTTACCCGTACCAGGCGGCGCCATACCCGTATACAGCACCCTGGACATCTTCGAACCCATATCGAACGACGTATTCGACCCGGCCCCAAAACCCTACAACGGCTTCCGGGTAAGGCTGAGCGGCGCCGATCCCACACCCGGAAGTTATACCTACAGTTCCGATCGGCTGTATCCGGCTATTCCGGCAACATTGCCCGTCCCCGCTTTCGACCTGCAACCTACTGTGCTGGCCGATAACCGACTGGTGGCCACCCAATGCATCGGGTCGTTCGATGTGCTGGCATTCACACGCAGCCACCCGGGAACGCTTGGCATCACCTGGGAGGTTTTTATGCCACCGGCCAACGGAATCGTATCGTACAGGCTCCCCGATGTGCCGGACGACCTGAGTGCGCAATTCCTCCCCTTAAAGAATTATGATTTTGGCGGGAAGGTGAAAGCAAGAGCGGAAGACTACCAATACCTGAACGGTTACGAAACCATTATCCGCAAACGACTGCTCAACAACGATCCGGTCTGGCAGGCGAAAGCCGGTTATCTGGGAAGGGAGGAAGTGCAGTAGACGGTGGACGGTGGACGGTGGACGGTAGACGGTGGACGGTGGACGGTGGACGGTAGACGGTGGACGGTAATGACGACAATGACAAATAAAACTATGCAAGACCATGAACAATATTTTGAGTCCAACCGCCAGGCCTGGAACCTGCGGACGGAAATACACAAAACCTCGGCATTTTATGATGTCGAACAGTGGAAGAATGGAGGCAACAGCCTGACAGCCATTGAATTGAAGGAGCTGGGCAACGATGTGTCAGGCAAAAAGATGTTGCACCTGCAGTGCCATTTCGGGCAGGACACGATGTCGTGGGCGCGGTTGGGCGCGGAAGTGACCGGTTGCGACCTGTCCGATAAAGCCATCGATTACGCCCGGCAACTCGCGGGCGAACTGAATATCCCTGCGCAGTTCGTGTGCTGCAATGTGTATGATCTTCCGGAAAACCTGGACGAACGCTTCGATATCGTATTTACCTCGTATGGCACCATCGGCTGGTTGCCCGACCTGGACCGGTGGGCAGGGGTAATCGACCATTTCCTGCGGCCCGGCGGTTTCTTTTACATCGCGGAATTTCACCCGGTCGTCTGGATGTTCGATGAGGAAATGACTGCTTTCAAATATCCATACCACAACTCCGGCGTCATTGAGACAGATAATACCGGGAGTTACGCCGACCGTTATGCCGACATCAGTTACAAGGACTACGGCTGGAACCACAGTCTTTCGGAGGTCGTAAACAGCCTGGCCCGGCGGGGCATGCGCATCGAATTTCTGAACGAATACCCCTTCTCTCCTTTTGATTGTTTCAGCAATACGGTAAAAGGCGACGACGGCAACTATCGTATCCGCGGGCTGGAAGGAATTATTCCGATGGTTTATTCCCTGAAAGCAATTAAACCTTGAAATTCCGGGAAAGCCCTACTTTGGACGCTGAAAACATTAAATAAGCATCCGGTATGGCCTTACTTGACAATCTTTTCCGCAAAAAAAATGTTGACGACGCAATCGCATCCGCTGACAGGGAATCTGAACACGGCGGTGGTCTGCAAAAAAGTCTCGGCGTTGTCGATCTGACTGCGCTCGGCATAGCGGCTATTATTGGTGCGGGTATTTTCAGCACCATTGGTTCAGCCAGTTTCAATGGCGGTCCGGCGGTGGTATTCCTGTTTATATTCACAGCCCTGGCTTGCGGTTTTGCCGCCTTTGCCTATGCGGAGTTTGCCTCGCTGATACCCGTATCGGGCAGCGCCTACACCTATTCCTACGTGGCCTTTGGCGAACTCATCGCGTGGATCATCGGCTGGGCGCTCATCATGGAGTACGCTGTCGGCAACATCACAGTGGCCGTATCCTGGTCCGGTTATTTTACGGGCCTTTGTGCAAGCGCAGGCTGGCATATCCCGTCCTGGGCAACGATCGACTACGTATCGGCGCGCGACGGCTTCGAAGCGGCCAATGGCTTGCTGAAGGCAGGCACGCCACTGGCCAGTTTTACCGATGCGCAGCGGGAAGCCTATGATGCGTGGTCGAATGCCCCGAATATCGGCGGCCTGCGTACTATTCTCGACCTGCCTGCCATCATCATGTCAATCCTGATCACGGCACTTGTTTATGTTGGTATAAAAGAGTCCAAAACCACCGCCAATGCCATGGTGGTGTTAAAACTGATTGTCGTATTGCTGGTCATTATCGTAGGCGCATTTTATGTAGATACGACGAACTGGCATCCCTTTACCCCCAACGGTTTCGGCGGAGTGATGGCCGGGGTGTCGTCCGTATTTTTTGCCTACATCGGTTTCGATGCGCTGTCTACCACGGCTGAAGAATGCAAGAATCCGCAGCGCGACCTGCCCCGGGCGATGGTGTATTCCATTGTGCTTTGCACGGCGCTGTACATCATCATTGCGCTGGTGCTGACCGGCATGGTGAGTTACAAGGAACTGGATGTAAACGACCCGCTGGCTTATGTTTTTTCAAAAATCAACCTGAAATGGTTTTCCGGTATTATCGCCGTAAGCGCCGTGGTTGCGATGGCAGGGGTATTTCTCGTGTTCCAACTCGGTCAGCCGCGTATCTGGATGACCATGAGCCGCGACGGACTGCTGCCCAGGCGTTTTTCAAAGATACACCCCACCTTCCGCACCCCGGCATTTTCAACCGTGATCACCGGGTTGTTCGTGGTGGTGCCCATGTTGTTTATTCCCAGCGACACGGTGCTTGACCTGTGCAGCATGGGTACGCTGTTTGCGTTCGTGCTGGTGTGTGCCGGGGTGCTGAAACTGCAAATGACGCCCGGTTCGCCGCGCGGAAAATTCCGTACCCCCTACGTGAATGCCAAATGGGTTTACCCCGCCATGCTGGCCGGTATGGCATTGTTCCTGTCGATGCAGTACCAAAAGGATACAACGGACTGGATCACCAATGCCCGGGAGATGTACGATGCTGAAACCATGTTTAGCCGACTGTCGGAAAGCGAGATCGCAGGGGTGAAAACCTATTTTGCACAGCAGGATAGCGCCGGCTTTGCCGCTGCGGGCGGCGACCTGGCCCAATACCTGGATGCCATGGACGCAGGGGCCTATGAAACGGCGATTGAAAACATGCCCATCCCGGAGGAGGAGAAATACGCGTCGGGCTGGGACCTGTTCCAGCATAAAATACCCATGTGGCTGTTTATTCTAACCTGCCTGTGGCTGGTAGTATTGAGTTTCCGCCACAACCTGTCTCTGATTCCGGTACTGGGCCTGGTGTTCTGCTTTTACATGATGGCACAGATACCGGCGAAAAGCTGGTTCGGCTTTTTTATCTGGCTGGTGATCGGGCTGGTGATTTATTTCGGATATGGGTATGCAAACAGCAAACTGGCAAAGTCGGGTACCGGGTAAACGTCACATGATTGTTGCAAACCGTAGTGATAATCCAAACCTGTAAGGTTTTGCAAACCTTGCAGGTTTCTATAAAAGGGCTTATTACTTTCGAAAAACCCTCAAACTGGTTTATTCATGAAAAAAGTCGTCGTGCTCACCGGCGCCGGCATATCGGCAGAAAGCGGTATCCGGACTTTTCGCGACAGCGATGGATTGTGGGAAAACCACCGTATTGAAGACGTGGCCACGCCTGAGGGCTGGCAGCGCAACCCGGAACTCGTGCTGGAATTCTACAACCAGCGCCGCGCGCAACTCTTTGAAGTCGAGCCCAATGCGGGCCATCGCGCTCTTGCCGATCTCGAGAAGGATTTCGAAGTGGATATCGTGACCCAAAATGTCGATGACCTGCACGAACGCGCGGGAAACACGCGCATCCTGCACCTGCACGGCGAGCTGCGCAAATCGCGTTCGGCGCGTTATCCCGATCTGGTATATCCTTGTGAGGGCGATATTTGCCTGGGCGACAAATGCGAGAAGGGCTTCCAGCTCCGGCCGCATATCGTGTGGTTTGGCGAAGCGGTACCGATGCTGGAACCGGCGGCACAACTCGCCGCGCAGGCCGATATATTTATCATTGTCGGCACCTCCCTGCAGGTCTACCCTGCCGCCAGCCTTATGATCTATGCCAACGCCAATATTCCATTCTATTATGTCGACCCGCGCCCCCAGATCAATCACGAACTCTCGCGCATGCCCAACCTGACGGTTATCGCGGAACCTGCGTCTACCGGTGTGGCCAGGGTTGTCGAAATGCTCCGGGGACGTTAACATAATCGGCCCCGACTACCCGATATGCAAATACGTGCCCGACTGACATTGCTTTTCCTGCTTATCGCCGCGAGCATTCTCGCCGGGGTATTGGTCGCCGTGTATTTGCTGTTCAAGAAAAATATGGAGGAATCCTTTTTTCAGGGGCTCGATTCCAAGGCGGAAATGACCGCCCGGACAGCCCTGCGCGACCCCAACCTGTTCCGGCCCATGACCGGGCTATGGAACTCGCCTGAAAATGACTCCCTCCCCTACCGGGATAATATCAGCGTTTTTGACGACGCCTACGAGCGCGTTTTTTCCGTTCATACCGACGCGCCGCCCGTATCCTTCAAGGAGTTACAGACCATCTATACCCAACGCGAGTACCGCTTCCGGCATTACAACCTGCATGCCCTGGGCAGGGTAGTCAGCAACCCGGAAGGTCGCCCGTATGTCGTGGTCGTGGAGGGGTTCTGCGACCCAACCGAACTGCTTCAACTTCGCAACATACTGATTATCAGTTTTATTGTGGGAATGGGCATGATCTCTGCTTCCGGCTGGTACTTTGCCGGCCAGGCGCTCGCTCCTGTGTCCCGCATCATGAACGAGGTAGACCATATCCAGCCCTCCGATCTGAGCCGGCGCCTGATCACCAGTCCCAACCGCGACGAACTCAACCGGCTGGCCGAAACCTTCAACCGCATGCTCGACCGCGTGCAACAGGCCTTCCAGGTGCAACGGATGTTCCTGTCCAATGTATCGCACGAACTAAAAAATCCGCTGCAGGCCATCCGGACCCAGCTCGATGTAACCCTTTCCCGCGAACGCGATACGGGTACCTACCAGTCTGCCCTGCAAAGTGTGCTCGACGACGTGAACGCGCTGACGGAAGTGGAGGAAAAACTGCACCAACTGGCCCGTATCTACAACGACCCGGCGGCCATACCGCTCGACGATGTGCGGCTTGACGAACTGCTGTGGCAGGCCAAAGAACTGCTCCGCAAACGCAACCCGGAATACAAGGCAACACTTGAGTTCGGCGAAATGCCCGAACGCGAACAGGACCTGCTCATTCGCGCAAACGAGGCCTTGCTCCGCACGGCGATCCTCAACCTGATGGACAATGCCTGCAAGTATTCGCCCGATCAAAGCGTCCGCGTCCGTGCGTATTTTCGACCCGGCGGCGCGCACGAAATCGAGATATGCGATAACGGGCCGGGTATACCTGCTGAAGAAATACCCCTTATCTTCGAGCCTTTTTTCCGCAGTTCGCGACACCGCCAGGTAAAAGGCACCGGTATAGGACTTTCACTGGTACAAAGTATCCTGAACCTGCACCGGATCGGGCTTTCCGTCGAAAGCCCGGAAGGGGGCGGCACTATTTTCCGGATGGTTTTTTCACCTTTGGCGCGGGAGTACGAACTTTCGAACTGATACCATTCACTGATCTATCAAACGCTGTTTTTGTGAAACACTTTTTTGCTTTTTGCTTTTTCGCCCTATCCGTCAGCTGCAACGCGCAATCCCAAACCCGCACCTTGCGCCTTGATGACGGCCATGTGGTTATCCTGCTCGACAGCGTCGCTGCGGGACCGGTCATCACCACCGACCGGCACGACAACTATTTCAACCTGGTGACGGCATCCGAGATGTCGATCCAGATGAAGCAACCGCTGGAAACCGGCCAGACACGCGAAACCATGTTGCCGGGCTATATCGGTTTCCTGAAAAGCGATGTGGAAGGCTTTACGGCTGCAGATGCGGAGTTTACGGAATCCGTGATGAAGAAAGTCTTCAAAACCGCCAACAGCGTCAACCCCGGTATCTTTCCGGATACGCTTATCCTGATCAAAACGAAAGGCAGGCACTATGGCGACGGCGTATGGTATACCCGCGACAACTGTATTATCATCCCGGCAAACGAACTGGAAGCGCGCAAGACGAATCCTTTTACCTCCACGATGTACCACGAACTGTTTCACGTGTACTCCCGGCTGAACCCTGCCAAAAGCGCTAAACTGTACAGCATTATTGGCTTTCAGCATGTCGGCCTGGAGAAACTGCTCCTTCCGGAAGGACTTGCTTCCCGTGTGCTGTACAATCCCGACGGCGTGGATTTCGGACAAAAAATAACCCTTGCCACGGCTGATAATACCCAAATCGAGGCTATTCCGGTTATCTATTCCAATAATGTCGGAGCCAAGACAGGCCAAAGCGAGTTCTTTGGCTACCTGGAGTTCAACCTCTTCCAGATAAAGCCCTCAGGCGATGGCGCCTGGGAGGTCATTACCAAAGACGACGGTTATACCAGCACGCTCAAACTGGATGAGTTGCCCGATTTTTTCCGCCAGATCAAAGACAACACCGGCTACATCATCCACCCCGACGAAGTGCTGGCAGATAACTTTTCCTTTGTCATGATCGGCAAAAACAGTCCGACCTACACGGCAAAGTTTTCGCCGGAAGGCAAACAACTGCTTGCAGATATAGAAGCGATCCTGAAAGAAAAGTGACCTATTCCACCTTCACCCGCGAGGTTTCGTCATCAGAACCGGTCGAACGGCGGCGGGCGCCTTTGAGTTCGGTATTCCCGAAGCGGTAACTGAACGTGAGGCGCGCATTGCGGGAGTCGTTGCGCTGGAAAAAGTTGACCAGTATGTCGGAATAATCCACCCGAACATTCGAGTTCTGGGTGTACAAAATATCGTTGAACGACAGCGAGACCCGTCCCCGTTTGTCCCAAAACGTCTTGGAAACACCGAAATTAAGGCCGCCCATTGGACGAATATCAAAGAACTCTTCCAGGAATTTGGTCATGTACCAACCGCCGAGTTCGAGTTTAAAGTCCGCCGGAAGGCTGACATTGACTTGCCAGTAGGCCAGCCAGTTCCATTTTTTGCGCGTATACCTGGTATCCAGATACTCCGCATCGTAGGAGTTGAGGATGAACTGGTTGCCGCCGAAGCCGTCGATGATATTTTTATATTTCAGCGGGAAGTTCAGTTCGAAGGCCCAGCGTTCGTATTGCGCCAGGTTGGCCGATGTGGTGAAAGTGCGGGTACCCTCCAGCCGCGGCGCGTTTTCAATAATGACATCTGAAGTCTTGCCGTATGAAACGCGGATAAACGGTTGATTGTCGTACGTGACCGCCAGTTGCATGTTATTGCCTATTTCCGGACGCAACTGCGGGTTGCCCTGTTGGTAGGTAAGTGAATCGATAAAAAATGCAAACGGATTTTGCTGCTGAAAGCCCGGGCGGTTCACCCGACGGCTGTACGACGATTGCAGGGCGAAGTGTTTGTCCACATGGTACAGGGCGCTGGCGCTCGGAAACCATTGCAGGTAATTGCGGTCGAGCACCCGGTCGCTGTTGGTTTCGCCCGTAACGATAGTCTGCTCGGCACGCAGGCCGGCAATCAGATCGAAACGCGCCAGTTTTTTCGACAGGTTGACATAACCCGCATTGATGTTCTCCTTGTACAGAAAGTCGTTGGATTGAAGCGGATCGATCGTACTGCCTCGCAGGTACTTCAGGTCGTTGTCGATAGTGGCGAAACTCGCCTTGGCGCCCGTTTCAACCTTAAAAGTCGAATCCAGCGGGAGCGTATAATCCACCTGCCCCACGTAAATATGGATAGGCTGTCGAAGGTTTTGTTCCGACCGCGACTCGGGACTGTTGGGTTCATTCTGGAAAATATTGAGGTAACTGATGTTGCTGATATCGTACGCGCTGTAGTCAAAATCAACATTAAGCGTATGGCCCGTAGTGGCGTTGAACTCGTGCTTCAGGTTGACATTGCCCAAAAAATTGGAGCGGTCGGATTGCGTGTTGTTTTGCGTGGTAAATGAACCGATCTGCTGGGTCTGCGACTGGTCAAAAACATCGGTTACATTGAGGGACCGACTCTCGCCGCTGCGGTTGAAGCCCCGCAGCAGGACGCCCACGGTCGTTTTGGACGTAGCAAAAAAATCGGCGCCGAATCGATAGTTGTGGATATTCCACTCGGAAGGATCATAGTTGCGCTGTACATACGTCTCCGCTCCGATAAAACGCTCCACCCGGATAACGGAAAACGAGGTGCGGTTTAAAAAACTGTACGAACCGAACAGGTTCCAGCGGTTTTTACGGTAGTTGAGCGAAAGAGAAGGATTCAGGCGGTGGTAAAACCGGTCATCCGTACCTGCTTCCGTCTGGTCGTACACGCTCCCGCCGGCAGTCAGGGCAACCGTTCCGTTGAAACCGAGGTTGGCATTGCGTTTCAGGATTATATTGATGATCGAGCCGCCGGCAGCATCGTATTTGGCGCCCGGCTGGGTGATCAGTTCGATGCGGTCGATCTGGTCGCCCGGCATATCGCGCAATACGGCGTTCATGTCGGCATACTGGGAGGGCTTGCCGTCTATCCAAATCTGCACGCTGCTGCTGCCTGCCAGCGTCACCCGGTCCTGCACGATTAGCACGCCGGGTATCTTTTGCAGCATCTCCAGGGCAGATCCGCCGCTGGCCACCGGACTGTCCGATACATTCATGATCAATCGGTCGGCCTTTTGCTCGAAGAGCGGGCGTTTGGCTACTACAAGCGCTTCACCCAACAGGTTGTCGGCCGCCCGAAGGGTAATGTCAACACTAACATTCTTGCTGTCGGGCAGTATTGTGAAAACATCTGTAAACCGGTTTTCAAAGCCGATCAGGGTTGCCAGTACCCGATAGGTTCCGGCGCGCGCATCGGCAATGGAGAACACCCCGGAAGAATCGGTCAGAGCCCCTTTGATCATCTGGGAGTCACGGGCCGTCACCAGCGCAATGCTGGCATAAGAAAGCGGCTGTCCTTTCTCATCGGTTATTTTACCCGAAATGGTGGCTTGTGAAAAAAGTGTAAAAGCGGAAAACAGCAGGCTAAAGAGTAAAGCTGGTTGTTTCATAAATTTAATAAGGCAGAAGTCTCTGGATTGGGTTAGCGGTAATTGATGTCTATTGCAGACAAACCACCCGGCCCACAAGTTGCCTGTGAAAAGGTTAAAAAAATCAAAATGTTTAAAATATTGCCTCGTTGGCACTTCCAGCCCCGCATAGCAGGTGCTGCGTCGAGGGAAAAAGTAAACCTCACTGCCTCAGGGTTCCCGCCGGCGGTCCGCCGGAGCCGACACCCGCCGGTGGGGTGGATGGTGTTTGCCCGGGCACTTCTTTGTTGCTGTCCATGAAGCGCCAGGATATCCCGAAGCGGATAGCGCCGAAGGGCTGCGGATAACGCGCCGTCTGATAAACTACCCTGGTGTTGTCCCACATGGTGGACAGGTTTTCGTAGCGAATAAAAAACCGGAAAGACTGGACCTTGAACGCCGCAAACAGGTCTATCCAGGGGTATGGCTTTTGCGTAAGAGAATCCTGCAGGTAGAACTGCCAGGTGACCGGCTGGTATCCGTCCGGACGAAATTCGCCGTTCATTCGAAAATCTACACCGGCATCGATCAGCAGGCGTTTCTTGAACAACAGGCCGGAAAAGTAGAGGCTGTTCTTGGTGAACCAGCGCGGCAGACGCAACACTTCGGAGCGGTTGGACTGCTGCAGGGCAACCGTATTTTCAAAGTGCAGGTGGCCGAGCCTGATATTTTCCGTAATAATAAACTGCGCAACCTGCACGGAGGCGCCTGTTTGTACGGCAACACCTTTCTGATCGTAATACAGATAGTTGTTGAGCAGATGGGTTCGGGCCGTCAGTTCGAGGCCGGCGAGTGGAAGTGCGTATGTCGCAAAAAGCGTGTTTTCCACCGGCTTCTCAAAGTCGTTGTTCCAGACCTGCCGCTTGCTGACAAACAAGCGATAGTGGAGCAGGGAAGGGGGGTATCGCTGGCTCAACACGCCGAGGCGCAGGCGCCCGACCTTCCCGAAACCCAGTGCCAGTTCGCCGTTCAGGTGGTATTCGCCAAAGTTGGCAAGCACACCCAATTCGCCCTGCGCTACGAAGGCAAACCTGTCTGAGGGTGTGATACCGATATTGCCCGTGAGAAAAAGGTTGGAAAAGGCAGAGTCCCGCGGCTCCTGGTTCAGGTCGAAGAACGTATGAGTCAGACCCACGGCAAGGATATCCGAAGGGCGCCCCCTGGTTTTTGCCTTAAAGGTGCTGATGGTAAAGGCATTTTCGATCCTGTTCAGGGAAGTGAAATGCCGGATACCACGCAGGTCGACCAAAAAAGTATCGAAAAAAAGAGAGTCTGCTTTTAATCCGGCATCGGCAAACTTAAAATCCTGTTTGGTCCATGCAACGCTGTGGGTCGCACGCAGCGCGCGCTTGCCTTGTTCGCTGCCGCCTGTAAATTTGAGGTGCTGTGTGAGTTGCAGGGTCTGGTCGGCCAGGCGGGTCAGGGCCTGCTGGTCGGGCAACCAGATCGGGGCGCTGATAGGGCCGGAAAAAGATTCCTTGCCAAAAATGGTATCGGTCACAATACCGCCGTTCTCCTGCTGCCGGATTACATTTTTGGCAAAGATGAGAAAGCCGTCGTAACGTGTGCCGACAGGCAGCCAGACGCCAAATGTCAGGGCATTGTGTTTATCGCGCTGGTACCGGTATGCCCCGAGGTTATTGACGGACCGGTAATCGAGCGAGAAATTGGCGCCGCCTTCAAAGGTGCGTGCGAAGCGCGCATTGAGCATACCGTCGAACTGGGTGCGCCCCTGGGAAAAAAACACCTCACTGAATGACCGCCGGTTTCTGTAAAACTGCAGGTCGTTCGGCTGCAGGTTGTACAAGTCGAAGGCGTGTACCCCCGTATCGAAACCCCGCCGGTGTCGTGTCTCAAACAGCAGCGGACGCGCCGCGGAGCCGAGATTGCCCAGGTGCCCCCAATCAATCTGCTGTCTCCGCACCGGGTCATACATGCGAAAGTTGCGGTCGGGCAGGGTATCATCGCCCGAAAATGCCCGCTCGGGCATCAGCGCAAAGGTGTACGTCAATGCGGTCGAGTCCTGTTCGATCACCCGGCTGGTGCTGCTGGCGGCCGCGGGCAACTGGGCATACAAGCTATTGGTAAGGATGCCGAAGACAACCGTCCACAGCACATATATTAGCCGCCACCGCCGGGGTTGGGGCAAAAAGCAGGATTTCCGGAGCCGGAAAGGCCCCGGAAATCCGGATCGCGCATGATGCTTGTCGTTGTTTGCCAAAACAGGATGAATTTATTCAAAAACGCTCCAGGCGAACATCGCGTTGCCCGTCCTCCACAAATACTGTGTGCGCCGGCTGAAGCCGGCGGTACCCTGGTACCCCGGTATCCCGGTACCGCCGGCTTCAGCCGGCGCACACTCACCACCCTACTTCACCAGCGCCGGATTCATACCCATCGTCGAGAACCCGCCATCGTGAAACAGGTTCTGCATCGTTACAAAACGGGTCAGGTCGCTGAACAGGGCAACACAGTAGTTGGCACAATCTTCCGCAGGCGCATTGCCGAGCGGCGACATCTTGTCGGCATAATTAAAAAAGTCGTGGAACCCTTTTACGCCCTGGCCTGCAGTGGTCATGGTCGGCGACTGGGAGATGCTGTTGACGCGCACTTTTTTGGCCGTTCCGAAGTGATAGCCGAAACTGCGCGCAAATGATTCGAGCAGCGCTTTGGATTCGGCCATTTCGGAATAATCGGGAAATACCCGTTGGGCGGCGATATAACTCAGCGCCACGATGCTGCCCCAATCGTTAATCGCGTCGAGTTTCCACATCGTTTGCATCATCTTGTGGAAGGAGATGGCGCTCACATCGAATGTTTTTTGCATCCAGTCGTAGTTCAGGTCGGTATACGACTTGCCCTTCCGGACATTGACGGACATACCGATGGAATGGAGGACAAAATCGACTTTCCCGTCAAAATGCTCCATGCTTTTCCGGAACAGGTTTTCCATATCTTCCAGGGAAGTGGCGTCGGCCGGAATCACCGGCGCCTTGCATTTTTCCGCCAGGGTATTGATCTCGCCCATGCGCATGGCGACGGGTGCATTGGTCAGCACGATCTGTGCGCCTTCTTCCACGCAGCGTTCCGCGACCTTCCAGGCGATGCTCTGGCTGTCGAGTGCTCCGAAGATGATTCCTTTTTTACCGGCAAGAATATTTGTCATGTGTAGAGAGCGGTTGAAGTTTCAGGCGGCAAAGATAGAAAAGGGCTTGTTGGAGGAAAATTTTACGGTGTTTTTTGGTCCATACACGTGCAATTCTGCCCTGCAAGTCACTTTTCCCGGATTTTAGTTGCATTTTAATTATCAGATGACTGGTCGTTTACCGGGGTTTAATCTACCCCCCTGTTACTTTGTATCAAGTTCAGCACGAAAAAGTTCTACAGCAAAAAACCGGGTGAGTGCCCATCGGTATCGGGGAAAAGAACGCCTCAGTTGAACTTGGTACCGACCGAGTGCTTCCTAACAAAACTTACATACCATGCCTAATCTCATTTCTGAATTGACCCTTGACGGCATTTTTGATCTCAAAGGTGTAGGAAAAGTTGGAAACCTGATTGAATTCGGTTCCGGCGGCGGCTTTACCCTGGGTAACGTACTCGAAAAAAGACTCATCCAGACCGACCAGCGTGTGGATTTCGTATTCGAGTGGACCGTGAAAGGGATGTTTGCCCACGCATTCAACCCCAACTTCCGGTGGAGAATCGAAGTATTTATGGAAAGGTACGGCCCGCTTGACTTTGATCTTGGCGCCAACGGCATTGCAACGTTGAACTACGGCAGTGGCGACCTCGTAGCACCGGATGAGGTTTCGTACCCCGGTGTCGGCGCCCCGAACTCCACGACGGTGTCTATCCCGCCCAACACGATCCCGGAAGGCGTTTACGACGTAGTCGCCGTACTGCGCCTGCTGCACCCTGCAGGAGATGACACGCCATGCTTCCTGGCTGCCTTTGCCGAATTTGGCAAGATCAACTTCTACCAGGAGCACTAAGCTCGACGAACGGTTAGTTGTACCTGAACGGAAAAGCCGTCCTGCCCTTCCCGGGAGGGCGGCTTTTTCAATCCTTTACCTTCAAATACCAAGGACCATGTCAGCAAAAAATAAACGAAACATCGAAACAAAGGACAAGCGCACCAAAGAGCAGATCCTTAAATTGCTCGATCGTGCAATTGAACAGGAAGAGCGACTTTCGGAAAAAATCAAGATTCTGGAAGGCGATCTGAAAGATTGCCGCAAAAAAGTCGAAGATCCCCGGCATGAACTCACCGACGAGGCGCTGTCTGCCAGTAAGATATCTTTCCGGATCGACTACTACCGCACCTCGGAAGAGAGCCCGTTAAAAGGAATCATCGAACACCTTCCCTCCCGCCAAAATAAATCCTTCGAAGGGGAGGGTACCGAATCTATCAGCGGATTTATCGGTCGTTATTTACAGGAAGAAACAAGCCCGAATAAAAAGGGCAAACCTGCGGAAACCGCCAAATCAACGGAGTTGCCTGCAAACCGGCCAACGGAGACGGCACAGGACACGCCACCACCGGAAGTAGTGCGTTCTAAACTTCAAACCCAGGAAAACGTTGCCGAAAAGCAACACAAAGTCAGACTACTCCCCCACGAAGAAACAGCAGATTCCACCTCGGCACTGATGCAGAGACTCCGGGATAAATTCGGCACTGAGACCGGGATGAAGAAAACCACCATACAGCCTGCCAGCAGGCGCAAACCCTTTTTCCAGTCAAACGATGCTCCTGAAGCCGCCAGAATACAAAGGAAGGCGGCAAGCATGCCGGACTGGACCGGGCAAAGACCCAAGCGGGAAGTACCGGATGTAAAGCAAGAAAATGCCGGAGAACAATCTGATTCAAGGTTGCTGCGAAAATTACGTGAAACGTTGCAGCATAAATCCTGATCAATTATGACGCCCGTTCAATTGTTGCAAGGCCTCCAGGTTTTGCTCCCGATTGCTAAAACCGGTATGTTGGGCAGTCGACCCGTTCCGGGTTACCTGCATCTTTCCGGTTTTCCAATTGAGCCGGCGTTCATAACCATTGCAAAGCGGGCATCGCCATGTAATCCATTCGCCGTCGCGGTGGCTGGTGCAGTGGTGTACATCTGAAGGAAGGCCCTGAAATTGTAATTCGCCCATCGTTAAATAGCGCTATGTTGAAGAAATAATGGCTTTGGAGCGCTGTTTTCAAATATTCGGGCTGTGAGGAGCTGTCAAAGGGTGCATGATAGCAATAATTGCACCGAAAAATACAGCCAAACGTAGTTTAACAACTATTTCGCCAAGTTGTTGCACATTTTTTTTCAATAATATGTGTTAATCCTGTTCACACTTTAATCGATAATAACATATATTTGTATGTTAACTTGTTACCCCAATTGATTGCATTAATCGCGTAAAAGGAAATGAATTTAGCAGGCCCCATAATCCAAATCAGAAAACAGATATCCTCCGGGTCTTGGACCTGTGCCGCCTACCAGATTCGCTTTCCTGCAGACGAGTAGCATTTAACATGCTTCAAAAGAACAATTTCTTCGAGCTGCCCCGCCCGAAGCCTAACCTCTGTTTTAACCAAAACTCGTCCGTAGCATTATGGCCTATCAACCAAAAATATTGCTCTGCGGTAATCATTCCTCCCTCCTTCAGCGGCTTCGCGCTACAGGTGGCACCTTATTGCAGGTTGAACAATTCCAGGAATCTGTACAAGCGCTGACGCCTTCCCGTCTTCGGGACGTGGGCATGGTATTCGTACTCCATATGCCGCCCGATACCAACGGCCTTGCTACCCTGCGCAACTGGAAGCGCAAAAACCCCGATATGCCGGTCGTCGTATTGACGTCAGACTATTCCGGCTCTACCACACGGCTGCTCCTGAAATCGGGCGCCGAAGATGTGCTGGAACTTCCTGCCAGCGACGACGAAATACTGGCCTGCTATGAGGCATATCTTCCGGGATTCAGGCTGAAAGCAGGCAGCAACAGAGGTCTGAAAAAGATCGGCGGCAAAGCGCTCCTGGCTGCCGTTACGCCGGGTATGGTTGCCGCCGGTGTTCAGTTATCCTATGCGATGCCGCCAAACGTGTTATTTGCCAATCCGCCGGGTATAGCCCAGGATACGGAAGATGCCTACAAAGGACTGGAAATATCCTTTTTCGGCACATTTACGGTGCATCTGAACGGCCGAAAAATCGAATTTACCAACCAGGCCAAGCATCTCTTTGCCTACCTCGCCTACCACCACCCGAGGGTGCTGTCGCGCGACCACCTGGCACGAACCTTCTGGACGGACAAATTTGAAAGCATGCCCGAGTTTGCACGTAAAAGCCTGAACGTCGAGTTGACGCATATCCGCAAAACATTCAGCAAGCAGGCCGGGATCGACCGTAACTTCCTGATCTTTGAAAAGAACTCTTACCGACTGAACCTCGACCGCCCTCCCATTTCGGATGCCTCTACATTCAAGGAGTTGCATCAAAAAATACAGGAACACCTGAGAAGAGGCGGAGAGGTGCCCGATGAGTTGCTCCAAAAGGCTATAAAAACCTACAAAGGCAATTTTCTCGATGATTTCCCTGCCGACATGTTCAGCTGGGTGGAAATAGAACGCCAGCACCTGAGTGCTGTATTCGAACAACTGGCCGATCTGTACAGCGATCACCTGTGCGCCAAAAAAGATTTTTGGAAAGCAATTGCCGTTTGCAATGAAATACTTTCGCGGGATGCACGCATGGAGGTCATCCATCGGCGCGCCATGCAATGCTACGCCAGCTTGGGAATGGCGCATAAGGTGGAAGCCCAGTACAATCTCTGCTGCAAGATGATGGAACACGAATTCCAGTCCAAACCCTCACCCGAAACGGTGCGCCTGTATGAACATATCATAAAGAAAGTGGCTTGAACAACCCGGTTAGTCCAGGCTGAATATCCGCTCCATCAGCATCCACTTTTCCCCGGGTTTTGCCGTGGGAAGTGCCTGCTGATACTTCCACATCAGCGTTTCCCACTCCTGAACCCGGCGGTTGGCGGCGTCCAGGGCTGCTTTGCGTTCGAAGGAAAACGTGCTATCTGCCTCAATGATCATAAACAGGCGATTCTCTATGCGGTAAATTTCCAACAGCCCGATACCCGATTGCCGGATGCTGTCCAGTATCTCCGGCCAGACAGCCCGGTGGTAGGCTTCGTAAGCCGCAATGAGTTGGGGGTCCGGTTTCAAGTCCAGCGCAAGGCAATATCGCGGCATAAACAGTATCTCTTAGTGGATAACCGTAAAGCGCTCAACCTGCACGCCCTGCTTCGACTTTATCCACAACAAATAAAGGCCGGGCGAAGGCCGCTCCAGCATTACCATATGACTGGCCGCCGATGCATTGTCGGCCGCGCCGTTCCAGATTGTTTTGCCATTCATATCGGTGATCCACCACTGGGCATTTGAACCGTCGCTGATTTCCTGTTGCTCTACAGGTCTCACCTCAAATTGGCCGTAATTGGGATTGGGCACCACCTGCAAGGCTTGCGGCTTTTGATCAGGTTCATTTGTATCTGCTTCTGCGTCGATTAATACCACCGCATCATTGGTACAAATCACCGAACTTTGATCGAATGAAATACAGGCATGGTTCAGGATCGACTGGCCGGGAACAAGAAACGGTCTCGGGTTGATGGAAAACAAAACATAACCGATAGAATTGTTCCCACCGGATGCGCTGTCAGGCAATTGTATGTCTTCAAAATACCAGCGAATATAATTGCCGCCTTCTCCAAGCAATTGAAATTCGGCGCTGGCGCTGATTGTGACAAAGGTCTCCAGATCAAGGCGCGGGTCCAGTGTGTCGCGTACCACAACCTGCTGGACGGTATCATCGCCAACATTTTGAAAACGAATGAGGTAGATGATAGAAGTGCCATCCAGAATTTCTTGCGGGGAAAGAACCGGATCGCCGATTACCTGTTTGTCGTTCTGTGCCGTTACGCTAAAAGCATAGCAGGACAAACCAAGCAATAAATGGAGAAAACGAAGGCGTAGCATTGTGTGCAAAGCAATTTGACCTGGCAGCAAAGCCGAATAGCAATTTTACGGATATCGAAGGTAGAAAAATATTCTTCGCCTAAACCAATATTAACAAACACGACGCATGAAGCTGCGCTGGAAAATTGCCCAATTTTTCGAATTGCTGTGGTGGCGGCACTACCTTGCCACAAAGCACAAAACCGAATACCTCGCCTGGAAGCGGCAATACTGGCATCATCTGTTGCAAAAAAGTGGCATCCTGATCACCCCGGAATCAAAGGTTCTGGATGCCGGATGCGGACCTGCCGGCATCTTCACCATACTGCATGCACAAACAGTCGATGCTGTCGATCCCTTGCTCGATGCTTACGAACAACGGCTTGAACATTTCCGCAAAAAGGATTTTCCCGGCGTGACCTTTTATACCCAACCGCTGGAAACATTTGTTCCCAAGGCGCCATACGACGTTGTCTTCTGCCTGAATGCCCTGAATCATGTGGCAGACCTGTCGCTTTGTCTCCGGCAACTCCATACCCTCACAGTACAGGGCGGTACACTGGCGTTATCCATCGACGCCCACAATTTCTCCTTGCTCAGGCGCATATTCAGGAGTATTCCTGCTGATATCCTGCATCCGCATCAGTACGACCTGCCCGGGTACAGGCAGATGCTGGAAGCGCACGGCTTCGTTGCCGAACGCAATATTCTTTTGGATAAAGGGCTGATTTTCAACTACTATCTGATCGTATTCAGCAAGCCGCACACGCAGGGTCAGGTCAGTCCCTGATCTTCAGAATCTTGATCTCCACCCGCTGGTTGGTCTTGCGTCCCTCTGCCGAGGTGTTCGGCACCAGAGGCAAACGTTTGCCATACCCTTTATACACGACGCGCTTCGGATCGATACCTTTGGCAAACAGATAGTCGGCTACCGCTTTGGCGCGCGCGGCAGAAAGTTCGTCGGCAAAGGCATCGGAAGGAACGTTGTTGGTGTGGCCGCCTATCTCGATAGCCGCCCCGCCATTCTCCATCATAAAGTCGTACAACTCATCCAGCATGGGCAGGGCATCCGCTTGCAGGCTGTAACTGTCGGAATCAAAATTGAGCAGGCGCATCCGGATAACCTGGCCGCTTTCGAGCGCACCTGTCAACTCGGGCAAAATGCGCTTTTCCGTTTCGAAATCAATGTTTTGCACACAACCGTTGGCATCTGTCACAATAACGCTGTGTTTGCCCATCGGCAATTTCGACACCGACGTACCGGTCTGTTTGGTATCCCATTCGATATTGTAATTGCCGGTACCGCCCGTTACGGCGACCTGTGCCTTGCCGTCGTTGCTGCGGTCAGTGGTAGCACCCATGTTGCGCGTTAACTCCACAACCAGCGGTTGAGGTGCCACTACGTCTATCTCCGCTGTCTGGGTGGTACCCGTCGCATCCGTAACTGTGACGCTGTAAACACCTGCATCCAGACCGGCCGGCTGATTGCCCTGCACAGAAGGATTATTCCAGGTATAGGTGAACGGACCTTTACCGCCACTGACCTTTACGGACAACGTGGCTTTCTGGCCTGCACATTTTATCGGCGACTGCGCCGAAACACTGACGACCAGCGGCAAAATATTTTCAGATATGTCGATACCCGCAGTTGCGGTACAGCCATTGGCATCCGTGACGGTTACCGTACGCTGGCCCGGAGCGAGTTTGACTGCTGCTGCCAGATTCTCGCCATTATCCCATTTGTACTGGTATGTTCCTGCGCCACCGGCAGCCTGCGCCGTTGCCTTGCCGTCGGCCTTGCCCGTGGAAGCAGGAGCAACTGTTTCGGTGGTGACCGACAGCAATTCGGGCTGGACAATACTGATGGACGCCGTACTGGAGGTACCGACAGCATCGGTAAGCGTCAGCTGGTACGTTCCGGCAGACAGGCCCGATGGCTGATCGTCGCGCAGTGCGCCGTTGTCCCAGGAATACCGGAAGGGCGCCTTACCACCCGTAACCTGCACGGAAAGGGAGGCTGTTTTTTCACCGGCGCATTTGATTTTATCCTTTTCGGTGATGCGTACCGAGAGGGGCAATATGTTTTCCGTTATTTCGACTGAAGCGGTTGCCGTACAGCCGTTGGCGTCCGTAGCAGTTACGCTGTGTACGCCTGGCGGCAATTTTGAAGCCGTAGCAGTACCCTCGCCGTTGTCCCATTTGAACTGAAAGTTACCCGCACCGCCACTGGCCTGTACACTGGCTTTGCCGTCGCTGTTGCCCGTCGAGGCTGACGACTGCACCTGTGCCGAAACGGCAAGGGGTTGCGGCTCTGTCACATTGATCGAGGCTGTACTGCTTGTGCCTGTAGCATCTGTTACCGTTACCTGATAAGAGCCGGCCTTCAGACTGGAAGGTTGACCGCCGCTCAGGGTCGGGGCATTCCAGGCGTAACGGAATGGTCCCTTTCCGCCTGTAATTTGCACCTCAAGAGCGCCCGAGCCGGCGCCTGAGCATTTTATTGCCGATTTTTCAACAATGCTCACGGCCAGCGGCAGGATATTTTCTGTAATGCTGACAGCAGCCGTAGCCGTGCAGCCATTGGCGTCCGTAACGGTTACGCTGTGCTGTCCGGCAGCCAGTTTGGCTGCCGAAGCGGTTGCTTCGCCATTATCCCATTTGAACTGAAAAGAACCGGCGCCCCCACTGGCCTGTACACTGGCCTTGCCGTCGCTGTTGCCGATGGAGGCAGGCGACTGTGCCTGTGCCGACGCGGCAACAGGCTGTGGTTGTGGCATGCTGATCGTAGCCGTGCTGCTGGTACCGGTAGCATCTGTTACAGTCACCTGGTAATTGCCGGCTTTCAGGCCGGCGGGCTGACCACCGCTGAGTATAGGATCGCTCCAGGAATACCGGAAGGGACCTTTACCGCCGGAGACTTCTACGTCGAGGGCGCCGGAGTTGCCCCCTGCGCATTTTATGGTCGATTTTTCGGTGATTTTAACGGCAAGCGGCAGAATATTCTCTGTTATACTGACGGTAGCCGTAGCCGTGCAGCCGTTGGCATCTGTGACGGTAACGCTGCGTTGTCCGGCGGCCAGTTTTGACGCGCTGAAGGCCGATTCGCCATTATCCCATTTAAAAAGATAGACACCCGTGCCTCCTTTGGCCTGCGCCAGCGCTTTGCCGTCGGCAGTGCCGATACCTGCGGGCGACTGCACCTGAACAGTCATGGAAAGTACTTCAGGCTGCTTCACACTGATATTGGCCACGCTGGTTTTACCCGCAGCATCCGTCACGGTCAGTTGATAGTCGCCTGCCGGTACGTTTTCGGGTTGTTCACCATTAAAAGCGGGATTGCTCCACTTGTATTGGTATGGGCCTTTCCCCCCGGTAACCTGTGCCACCAGCACAGCGGATTTTTCACCCGCACACCTGATCCCGCTTTTTTCGGAAACGGCGGCCTCAAGCGGCAATATTTTATCGGCAATAGTCACCGTAGCGACCGAGCTGCAACCTTTGGGATCGGTTACCGTGACACTGTGCGTGCCGGCCGGCAATTTGGAGGCGACAGCCATCGTCTCGCCATTATCCCAGCGAATGGACAAACCCGATGCGTTACTTTCAATATCCACTTCAGCGACGGCATCGGTCTGGCCCGGAGCGCTGACGGGTTTGCGCTGACGCGCTTTTATCCGGAGCCGCGAGTCGGGAACAGGAACATCGGCCACCCTGGATTTACCTTTGGTGTCGGTAACAGTGACGGTGTAAGTGCCCGGCGCGACGTTTTTAGGGTTCTCGCCGGCCAATCCGCCGGTCCAGACATAATTATAAGGCGGTGTCCCACCGGTAATTTTAGCCCTTAGCACAGCGTCTTTACCATCGCCGCTGCAGCTGATGGGTTGTTCGACGTAGGCATTGAGGGTAATGGCGGAAGCCTTGTCCACGAGGTAAAGCCCCTTGTCTTCCGTCCCGAGCCAAACGGCGTCATCGCCGTCGATAGCTATGCAGGAGCCATACTGACTGGTATAGTATTCAGGGCCGCTGAAGGTTTCATAGGCACTGGCCAGCAGATCGAAACGAGTGAGCATACCCGAAACAATCCACATTTTACCGTTTTTGTCGATATCGAAATCGGCGATTTGCCCCTCCAGTTTTTTGGTATCCAGGCCCAGGTCCGACCATTTATCGCCATTCGGTGCGAGGGATATTTCACCGTCGGCCAGTACGTAGATGACGTTGCCGTATTCCCGGATACGCTGCACTTCATAGCCGGTAAAATCGGCTTTCCAGCGCCCCGGCGTGCCATAGGTAAGGCCCCTGTCGGTACCGATCCACATGCGACCGGTTTTATCCTGGAAGATGATCGTTACGTTATCCGATTTAAGTTTTGAGTTGGCGCTGGTATAGCGTTCCTCCAATTGCAACTGGGGCGCTGTCTTGAACTGAAAGAGTCCTGATTCTTCGGTACCGATCCAAAGCGTCGCATTTTTTTCGTCGTACCAGGCCGCCGTAATTATACATTCGGCTTTGACGAGGTTTTTGAAAACCTCATCGGACCACGAAAAATCGGCATTTCCGCCCCGATAACTCAGGACGCACTTTTCACCTGCCGCAAGGGTGCGTGTCGACGCAAAGTCGGCCGCTTTGATCTGGAAAACGCCGTTGCGGTTGGCAGCCCATTTGCGTCCGGAGGCATCCACAGCGACATTCGTAACCGGCAATTCACGGCTGATGGCACTGGTCCGGGTGACTTCCAGGCCGGCTTTTTGGGCATTTAAGGTGTGAAAAAAACAAGGTAAAAGACTTAGGATCAGCGCCGTAGAGCGGCGGAGCAATATGTTTGGCATTGTCAAATGATAGGTAAAAGCAGTTGTTTGAGCCCGCAAAGGTAGGAGTCGGTTGGTGCAAAAACAGGAGATAAACGAAAAACGGCCGGATAAAGTGTTCAGACACCGCTCAATTCCTTGCACGGGCAATACAAAACGCCCACCCTGCCGCATGGTTACCACACGGGGGCAAGCCCAGCAACTGGACAAGACAGTACGTTCAATACCGGTCGGATTTACCGCACCCGTGCAGCTCCGATCAGAATCTTCACGCGTTTTTCGGCGCGTTTTTTCGTCTCGATATCACCCAGACGCTGAAGGCCCTGCCACGAAGAAAAACCTTCTTCCTTGGCAACCATTTCACGGAACCCCGCTTCGACAGGCGCCATGGAAGCAGCCGGTTTGGCTTTTGCGACAGTCGCTTTTTTCGCCGTACCGGTAGATTTGAACGATGTGGTCGCATTAGCCGAAGCGACAGGCATGGGCGCCGGGAAATATTTGGCGAGATCAAACTGCTGCGCCACCTTGCCGACGCTCCAGGCATAGTCGTAACTTTTTACCGCCGCGCTTGCCGGTACCGCCATATCGCCTGCATGTTCGGACACATCGCGGTTAAATTCGCCGGCGGTGTAGTTGCCCAGGTAGGATTTAACGATGACGTTTGCCATCAGCAAATGCGGTTTTACAGAGTGGGTTTCGCTGGCTGCCGCCACATTTTTTTTCCACTGGCTGACCGTGGAACGCACAAATGCGCCGTCGTTGTACAGGTCGCGCAGGCGCTCCGTAACAGAGGCCGACGATTCGGTTTTGGCAATGGTGTAATCCGCGACAGAGCCTTTTGGGGTCTGGCGCTTTTCCTTGGAAGCTTTCGTGCGTGATGAAGAGATCGGGGCGAATTCCGGAGCAGATTCCGGTTTTTGGACGTTGTAAGCGGTCAATAACTCATCCGTCATGGGCTTGTCGGTATTCTTTTTATGGCCAACGTAGCTGAAAACGAGAAAACCGGAAATGAGGGCAGTGGATACGAAACCGATGAATTCGAAGAAGTTTTTCATGAAATAAATATTTAATAGTGAAGGATGTGCGGGTGGAGGGGGTTGTGGGGTTGCGGGTTCGGGTTCGGGTTCGGGTTACTGGTTGCGGGTTAAGGGTTGCATTTGCGGAATGATTGAAGAAAACGCAACCCGGAACCTGCGCAACCCGAAACCCGAAACCCGTTACCCGCAACCCCTATTATTCCATAACCAGTTCATAATCAATCTTCCAGAGTTGATATGTCTCAATGATCAGGGTTATTTTTTCTGCGTAATTTTTTGCCGTTGCATAGCCGGACTGTTTTAATCCCACACTCCAGGCGGCGTAATACGGGACGCGATCGTGTCCGTACAATGGCCTTGCTATGGGATATATTTCGCCTACCTCGTAGGTGCGGATCATCCAGCGGTAGCGGTCGCCCTGGAGCAGCATACTGTGCCGGCGAAAACTTTCCCGGGCAGAGGGATACACTTCGAACCGGTCCCAGACATAGTCGTCGGTGCGCTGCACACATCCGATGGCCAGGGAATGATGGTCGAAATCGTCGTCGCTGATACGCCCGTCGCGGCGATAACCCGGACGCAACTGGCATTTGATCCCGAAATGGTTATTAGCCTGGGCCGCCAGATAACCCCTTCCGGCGTTGCCTTCGAACAGTCCCTGTGCCAGTGTGACCGACGCAGGTATTTTTGTCCGCTGCATTTCGGCCAGTGCGATTTCACGGTATTGCTCAATATAGTCGAGATAGGCTCTGACGCTTTGTTGTTTGCCTGCAGACAGTCTTTCGGCAAGTTGTCGTTCGAGCGTATTCCGGTCCCACCATACATTTTTGGCATTCGGACGAGGGCGCTCAGGCGGATGAAAATGGAGCAGCGAAGTATCGGCCTGGTAAAAATCTGCCAGTTTACTGCCAAACAAGGCGCCGATGACCTCTGCGCCGGTCAGGTAGTTATCCTGCATCCGGTCGTAAACGGGCAATTCGGAAATATCGGAAAGCGACGATTCGATGCTGTCGTAATAGCGCAGGATGAAGAACCCTGGCAGTGCAAAGAGTATCAGTGCCAGGAATACACCTTTGCCTAAACCGTAAAAGAGCCCATGGTCACTTTCTTGTTCTTTCATAGAAATCAGCCGAAATGCGAAAACCGGAAGGAGGGATGAACCTGGGAAAAGTGCCGCAAACTTACCTGCAAAAAGCCGGCCAGATGCGCAATCATCAAAAAAGCCGCCCGGGAAATCCCGGACAGCTTTTGAAGAGAGCAGGAAACGAGACTCGAACTCGCGACCCTCAGCTTGGGAAGCTGATGCTCTACCAACTGAGCTACCCCTGCAAGAAACTGTAGATCAATTACTTTGCCAAAGGTAGGTGTTTTTAAAAAATAATTCACCGGGATTCATAAAATTTGCCCCTGAAACCCAACAGCATGTCCGGCACTCTTCATATTTTTTTATCCTTTAACACACCTGATTCCGGCACCGCCGCTGATCTGCAGAAACAACTCACCCTTGTTTTTCAGCCTAAAACCATTGTTTTTTGGAACCGGGACGACCTGCCCCCGGAGGATTATCGCGTTAAAGCAAAGGCGTTCCTGGAAAAAGCCGACCTGTTCATCGCGGTGCTTTCCATGGATTTTGAAATCGGCCAGCATGTTCACTGGGAAGTGACTACAGCGGTCGAAATACAGAAGAGCCGCCCCTCCCTGCAAATACTGGCGGCCCAGGCCAGAGTAGCTGCCATACCTTTTTCGCTTGCCGCTTTTGATACGGCGCTGCCTCCGGGCGAAGCCATTGAAAACAACAAGGATTATCGCGACAGACAACTCAAACGGGTTGCCGACAAAGCCAGATTGATGGTTGCTGCGGCTCCCCGCACCAATGATCTTCCCGAGTTCAGCATCGACCTGCCCCTGACCATCGAGGATGTACGCGAACGGTTGCAGGCACAAACCGACCGGATCAACCACGCACCCCTGCTGACAATTCTCAAACGGATGGTGGAGAATGTAACCACCAAACGCGTGATCCTGGATGTTGAAGAAAAGTTCAAACAACTGCGTGAGTTGACCAGGCTTTCCAAGATCACCTTTGCAGAACTGGAAGAAAAGGCCACACCCGCCCAGATTGACCTGCAACACTTTATCACCCATTTGCAGGAAGATGCCCTTGTACACAACTGGAAGCAGGTTTTTATCCGCGATTACTTCCACTTTGTGACCAGCAGCCGTGAAGCCAGCACTATCCCGCCGTTTTTTGTGCCGGTCGACGATGTGGCCATCCCCGAAACGCTCAACCTGCCCGTCGGGCCACGCGAACAGGAGTCGCTCGAACAAATCGGCTTGCTGTCTTTCGAGCAAAAAAGCGATTTCCGGCGCAGCCTGCTGTTGGCCAAGGACGCCCTGGCGGTCAATAACTTCTCCGCCGCCTATGCGCACTGCGACCATGCGCGCACCAGGATCGACCCCCAATCGGCACAACTCTACGAATACCTGCTGATCACTTTTGTCCAGCAGGAAAAGCCTTTGCGCATCCTGCAGGAAGCCGTCAACGGCAACGAACGCCTGCTCAACTATGTGCTGCTGTTTGCCGGTCGCTACCGCGATTACCAACAGCAGAACAAGTGTCCTTCCTCCACCGGTCCGCACAACCTGGCCATCGCCTCCGAAGCGCTTTCCGACGCCGCATTACGGATGTACCACGGCATCCCCAACGATGCCGTGCGCCATACTGGCAAACACGCCGATTCGGTACCCGAAAGCAGGCGGGCGCTACGGATCATCCTCGACAGTACCCTCAAGGTGGGCCGGCTGGTGTCGCCCTCCGAGGAACTGCTGGAAGCGGCCGTAATAGAGAGCTGCGGCGGCGGCAAATGCCACTGGCTGAAAAGAGTGGATGTCGTGAAAGGGCATTTTCAGTTTATGCCCGACGGGCATTTTGACCTGCTGGGTGAAATCCAGGAACTGCTCGATTTGCTGGAAAGCATGGAGGCAAATGAAAGCGGCAAGATCGTCAAACAAAGCGGGCTGTTGCGGGAAGACCTGTTTTTCAGCCTGTTGGCCAAACGGCAGGGTTTGTACCAGCAAATTCAGGAGGACAAAAAACGCCTCCGGCCATTTACGGATCAACGGGAGTCGGTGATCCGGTTCGTCTACGCCTGCCTGATGGGTGCAGAAGTTTTCGGCGACAAGGATCAAAGAGGACGGGATCTGTCATTCTACCGCCTGGCACTCGAATACCTGCTTCCGGGGCTGCTTGTTGCGCCTGATCAATCGGCGCAAATCCCGCTCCGGTGGTTCGACCTCGATACCAATGGAGCAGTAACGGCACATCCGGACTGCGCTGCTTACGAATTCGATGTGCAGGCTATTGTGGAGAAGATCATACGCGACCACGCCGGACAGGCAGGCTGGATGCAGGTACAGCCAAACATCAAGGAAAGTGTTTACCTGCTTTTTACAGCCGACATAGAGGTCGAGTACGAGGAAGTCAAAAAGGGTCTGCAATGGACCGACTTCAGGCGCATGGACGAGCAGGAAGCCCGCCGCAGGCTGATCAGTTGTATACGACGCTGGGTGATTGCCTACCGTGCATACCCGGAACGCGGAGCGACATTTTTGCATAAATGCCTTCATGAACTCAGTGGAAGCGGTTTTATGTTGTGGTTTACGCACGATCCGGACAATTTCCAGAGCCATCCGGACAGCATCGAACTTGGACTGGATACCCGGGCTGCGCTTAAGACCATCTACGACATAGCGGCGCCCGGTCAACTGGAGAACGAGGAGATGCTGCGTAAATCCATAGCCGACAACCTGTTCGACAAGCATATCCTGGACAACTACAACAAAATAAAGCCCGGAAAGGAAGCACAACGCTCCGATGCAGTGCGCCTGTTGCGTGAGGCCATGAGCAACTTCCGGCTCTACCCCGACTTGCGCTATCTTGACTTTATTTTCCGGGAATTGACTGAAGAGGTGAAGTTCTGCTGGATCGACATCACCAAGGAGGGCATGGAGGCCTCTTTTACCCGGGACTTTAATCCACTGCAAATTATCCGCGAACTGAATGAAATTCAACCCGATCGCTACGGGCTACTGCAAGTACGCGAGCGCATCTCGATTCGACGACATGCCAATCAGATCGAGCGGTATTTCCTGGAAATCAGCGAGTTCAAACACGAAAACCGCAGACCCGAGCGGGAGGTCGCAATAGACATACTGCGCAATATCAAGGGCATTTACAAGTATCTGCCCAAAGAGGAATTCCTCGAATTGCCCTTGCGCGAACTGAATGGCAGGGGGCGCATTCGCTGGAATGCCCTGCTGTTCGGTTTCTTCCCGCTCAAGGAGAACCATTTCGAAAACAAATTCCTTGGCTTCGAGTATAAGTTCGAGCGTTTCGACTTCAGACGGCTGCTGGACAACCAGTATGAAGAAATGCAACGCGTCCTGCGCGAAACCGGCGACCTGAAATGATCAATGCATCACCGACATTTTCATCGGTTGTGTTTGCACGTTTGCAGTGCGGATCAGATAGGTGTACAGCCCGGCAGGCCAGTCGCGTGTTTCGATCTGCAACTGGTTCTGGATGCTCAGATTAACGGCCCGTTCTGCCACTATTTCTCCCAATGCATTGAAGATCACCAGACTGGCATCGCCGGAATATTGGCTCCTGTTTTCCCAGGCCACCGTCGTAAATCCGGATGCAGGATTGGGTTGATTCTGACGGAGCACAAATCGATCCAGTGGAACCACCGTATGCGTATTGGATACAGTGTCGGTGTAGACGATGCCCAGGTCGTCGAAATAAAAACCATCGTATTGAGCAGTGCTGTTTGAAATCAGTTCGAAGGAAATATAAATCGACTGGCCTTTAAATTCATTCAGACTCATGCGCTCCTCCACCCATTCGTCCTGCAAGCCCGCATACAAGGGTTCCGCCGGCTGGGTGTTACCCGAACCATTTCTGGTATACCGGCCGCACAAGGCCTGATTCCCGCCGTTGTCGTCGTACGCCCGAACCTGGGCATAGTCGAGGTTAGGCCCGATAAACCACCGTGTAAAAAACTGCATGTAAACATTTTGCGCATCAGCGGGAATGTTCATTGGATCGGCCGTGATCAGGATCGAATTGGTAAACGGCAGGTAGGGGCCTCCGGGCGAATCGGTAAAAGAAGACGGTTCGGATACATAGTACTCATCGGTCGTGCCCCAGTCGCCAAACCATTTATCCGTATTGTCGGCCTGGTCGGCAAACAGGCTATTGGTCTGCGTCAGGATATCGTAACGTTTGTACAAGGTATCGACCCAGATATGGGAACCATTGTCGAGTTCGATCTGAAAAAGCAGTTCGTCACCCGACGACGCATCGGGGGAAATACTGTAGGGGAATGACAAGTCGACCGTCGCAAACTGCTGAATGTCAAACACCTGAGAAGCCGGTGGCGATACAATTTTTCCGGAAATTGGTTTTAACCTGACGGTGAGCGGGCCGCTTTGAAATCCATACCGGGTCAGACTGAACGCCAGTGTCCCGTTCTGTTGGAGGATGAGGTTTTCGCCGGACTCCTGCACAATCCCGAACTTCAGCATACTCAGGGCGCAGCTCAGGTTTTGCCACATGTTGTCCTTGTTAAGATCGTCGATCTCGTCCGGCATGGGCCAGAAGCCTGTGGTGCCCACTTCCGGCGTGAAGGCAAAAATACCGGCTTCGCCCAGCATCCAGTCGTCTGAATTGCCATTTACATAGTAATTCAGCGTTTCAAGGTTGGTCCCGGTTCTGTAGTTGTTTTCACGGGTGAACAAGCGGGCAAATTTGACCAACGCCGAATCGGCCGGCACGTTGCTGTAAGCCCAGGGGTAAATAAACAGGTTGCCGGATGTGTGGCAGTTCAGGGTAAAAAGAAAATTGTGGGCCAGGCAGAAATCGCGCATCATGCGGGTCTCCGGCTCGGAGAATGGCTCCGGGCCCCGGTAAGTCTCTGAATTGGTAGAGGGTGAAGATCCGGCGTTATTCAGTCCCCAAAAATAGCCGTAGTTACGGTTCAGATCGACGCCATAAGTACCGTCGCCGTTGTTGCGCCGGTTTTTTCGCCAATATCCGAAGCCATTGGGATTGGTCGTTTCATTATAGACGTATCCATCGGGATTGACGCAGGGGACAAAATAGAGCTCCGCATTATTGACAATATACTGTACTTCGGGGTTGGTGGCATAGTTTTCCAGCAGATACCACATATAGTAGATCATTTGGGAGGCACTGTTGGGCTCCCTCGCATGGTGCAGGGCAGTGTACAGCATTTCGGGTTCATTCTCGTCCACCCCCGGGTTGTCCGATATTTTCATATACCAGATCGGTCGGTTCTCCCAGGTTACGATCGTATCGCTTACGGCGGCGCGTACTGTAATCAGGTTCGGGTATTTGGCCGCCATGTCATCCAGCACATCGAGCATCTGCTGGTAGGTGAGATACCCGTTCATAGTGCCGTAAGTATAATTCAAAGGAGTCGGGTAGTCCAGTTTGGCAATTTCGCATTCACCTCCCCGCGACCCGACGGCAGCGTTTTGGGATTGCTCCAGGCCATACTGCTGAAGATCGGGAATGTGCACCTTGTAGTCGAACCCGGCCTTTTGTACCAGGTCGATTTCCAGGTTGGAAAGTTCGAGTACAACGGAACGCCCCTCCCCGACCAAAAGCCCGTGGTCGGCATCAATGCCGAGTCCGGCAAGTGCCTGAAGGCTTTTTTCGTGTAAAGAAATTTCAACGCGGGAATAGCGGAGCGGATTTTGGGCCTGGAGTGCGGTAAACAGGCAAGAAAGGACTAGAACGGAGTATATTTTTGTCATTGGAACAGAGGTTTGCAACAAAAATAAACACCTTTTCAAATCCGCGCCCGATTATCTGAAGAAACGGACAATACGGTCAAACTTACCAAAACAGGGTAGCGCCGATTCGCCAGTTGCGGCCCGGCATCGGCCGGTCCTCGATGACCTGATACGGCACATTCCAGATGTTCTCGAGGCGCGCATCCATAGCAAGAATCATCGATTTGAGCGGAATGCGGAAGGTCGTCAGCAGCGTCCCGGTCTGAAAACCCTCCAGCGAGGTCGAGTTATCGGATGTAGTGAACCGGTTGCCCGTCAACTGATGCAGGTAAGCCAGCGAGGCGTTTCCTTTTTCCATGCGCAATACCACGCTCCCGCTGTGCGACGGCGTATAGACCAGTTGTTTGTGCAACACCGCTTCATTGCCGTTGTAAACAGCGATACTTGTCGCCCGAACGTACTGGTATCGCGCCGATAGCCTGAATTTCACCTTCCGCATTTCAACGTTAAAACTGCCTGCTGTTTCCACCCCGCGGCTCCACACCTTGCGCAGGTTTTCGGGTCGGAACAACCCGTCAGCGCCGGGTTCCCATAGAATCCAGTCGTCGAGTAGCAGATGAAACGCCGTAGCCTCCAGGGTAAACGCCTTCTTTTGGTACAACCATCCCATATCGCCGCTGTACCCTTTTTCCGGCCGAAGTCCGGGGTTGCCCAGGGCCAGCCAGAAACGGTCGTTGAAAGTAGGCAGGTTAAAGTTGCGGGAGAGGTGAAAACGCAGGGCGCCCGCACCACCCCATCCCACCTGCCCGCCCAGCGAGCAGGTGAACGGCGCAGCCTGCTTTTCCGCCCACTCCTGCCGCAGTAATGCCGTAATCCGCCCCCCGGGCAAGCGGTATTCGAACATGCCAAAGCCCGCCAGCCGGTTTTGGGTATACCAGCGGTCCGGATCGCCATACCCGGCGGCTTGCGCCCATTGCCGGATGACCGTCCCGCCCGCCTTCCAGGTGATTCTTTTGCCGGAAACGGCGCTGTATTCCGAACTGAACAGGGCGGTACGCGCGCGACTGGAGTCGACGACACCCGCGAAACGAAAAAAGATGGCTTCGTCGACCCAGGCCATGCGGCTTTGCAACAGCGAGCGGGTGTCGCGGCTGTGCTCCCAGGTGGTTATGGCACGGATCGCCCGGTCGCGTTGCCAGGTCTCCGTCGGCGCCTCGCTCATGGCAGGCGGTATTTCACGAAAAGTCCCCAGGCGCCATAACGCCGTCTTGACCACATCCCTGTCCCCGATGACAAGGCGGTTAAACTGCTGGATATCCAGTTTATCCATCCGGTTGTTCTGCTGCTCCACTTCAGGCTGACCGATCCGCACCGTGTTTTTAAAAGGGAAATCGTTGTCGGCCGCCAGTCCGTTGATCCTGATCCGGGAAGAAAAAACGCTGTTTGAATAGCCGAGGCCGGACATGAATTCTTTCCTGCCGAAGCTGCCGATAGCGCCGCCCAACAGTCCGGAAAAACCTTCTTGTATATTCCATTCCGGCTCGACGAATACGGCGCCGCCCATGGCTCCGCTGCTTTGAGCGGCGCTCTGGCCGCCGTAGCGCACTTCAAGCCGGTCTCCTGCCCAAACCGGAAACAGCGAAGCATCCACTACGCCGTTTTGAGGGCTTTGCAGGTTCAGGCCGTTCCAGAAGAGGGGCGTACGCGACGGACCGGCGCCACGGGCCGAAATGGTGCTGAGCAAACCGGGGCCGTTGGCCCGGACGGACAGGGGATTTTCCCACAACAGGCGTTCCGAAAGGCTCATCACCCCGATGACCGGCAGCGAATCGCCGCGCCAGGCAGAGAAGCCCGTCTGGTCGAACCGGGCGTCGCGGATGGTGAGGATGGGAAGCGTGGTGTCGGTTTGGGCGGAGAGGGGTGGTCCTGCCAGGAGAGCGAAGCAGATTCCCGTCCACAGATTAACCGGATGGCGCCACGTCTTTCGATCAATCTGATTATTTTGCTCTGGCATGTTGAAGTTGGTAATGCTCAGCCCGGAACCCTGTTCAGCCGATTTTTTGACAAAAATACGCCATTTCCCCGAATGGGATTCCGGCCGGAAAAAAATTGAACTTTGCGCCCGGCTTCGCCGATTCACCGCTTTTCCTCACCTTTGCAGCGTTTTTTCAGAAGCCTGCCCTAAAATGGCTAAGTTTTTGAAATCATCAGGAACGGCAACATTCCGAAAGTTGAAACGCCATACACCATCATCACTCATCATTGACCACTACGTTCATGCAGGAAGATCTGTTCAAACGCCTCGTTTCACATTGTAAAGAATACGGATTCATATACCCGTCATCGGAAGTTTACGACGGCCTCAACGGTGTATACGACTACGGCCCCATGGGCGTGGAACTGAAAAACAACATCAAGGAATACTGGTGGCGCGCAATGGTACAGATGCATGAAAACATCACCGGCCTCGACTCGGCTATTTTCATGCACCCGCTGATCTGGAAAGCCTCCGGCCACGTCGATGCCTTTAACGACCCGCTTGTCGACAACAAAGACTCCAAGAAGCGTTTCCGCGCCGATGTGCTTATTGAGACGGAGATTGACAAATTGATCGCCAAGGCCGATAAAGAAGTGGAAAAAGCAGCCAAACGTTTTGGCGACGCCTTCGACGAAAAGATGTACCGCGAAACCAATCCGCGTGTGCTCGAATATACCCAAAAGGCCGAAGCGGTGGAAAAACGCCTGGCCAATGCCATGAAAGCCAACGACATGGCCGATCTGAAGGCGATCATCGACGAACTGGAGATCACGGAACCGGATACCGGATCGCGCAACTGGACGGAGGTGCGCCAATTCAACCTGATGTTCTCCACTCAAATGTCGAACACCGGCGACGACGGCAAACTTTACCTCCGCCCGGAAACGGCACAGGGTATTTTTGTCAACTTCCTGAACGTACAGAAAACCACCCGCCAGAAAATTCCTTTCGGCATCGCACAAATCGGCAAGGCATTCCGCAACGAGATCGTCGCGCGGCAGTTCATTTTCCGCATGCGCGAATTCGAACAAATGGAAATGCAGTATTTCGTGCGCCCCGGTACCGAAATGGAGTGGTACAACAAATGGAAAGAACGCCGCATGGCCTGGCACCGCGCCATCACGCCGGCAGAAAAACTGCGTTTCAAGGACCACGACAACCTGGCCCACTACGCCAATGCTGCCGTTGATATCCAGTTTGAGTTTCCTTTCGGCTTCAAGGAACTGGAAGGCATCCACTCGCGCACCGATTTCGACCTTTCCAGCCACTCGCAATTATCGGGCAAAAAGATGCAGTTCTTCGATCCCGAACTGAACGAGCACTACACACCCTATGTCGTGGAAACCTCCGTGGGTTGCGACCGGATGTTCCTGTCCGTCATTTCCAATAGTCTCATCGAGGAGACGGTGCCCGATGCCCAGGGCGAAGACAGCAGCCGTACCGTATTGAAGATCGCGCCTGCCCTGGCCCCGGTCAAATGTGCCGTGTTGCCGCTGCTGAAAAACAAAGAGGAACTTGTGGGCAAAGCCCGTGAGGTGTACGACAAACTCAAGTTCCACTTCTTGTGTCAGTACGACGAGAAAGACGCCGTGGGACGCCGTTACCGCAGGCAGGACGCCATTGGAACGCCCTACTGCGTAACGATTGACTTCGAAACACTGGAGAACGACACTGTGACGATTCGCGAGCGCGATTCCATGCAACAGGAGCGCGTTGCCATCAGCGAAGTGGCGCGCATAGTGGCGGAGAAAACAGATTTGCGGAAACTGCTGGAGCAGATCGACGTCGCTTTGTAAGATTTTATACCCGGAAGAACCCGGAGCCCGTATCAGGATGAAAAACGCGAAAAACCCTTGGCTTTACCGCAGCCTTCGAGCGCGGCATGCCTGACTCTTGGTCAGGTTTCGACCCTGGGGCGCGTTTTTCGTCGCGGGACGATCGCCTTCGGGCAGCCATGCTGTCGGTATATCAGTGCCAAAACGCATCGGAAGCGGGTTGGCATTATACCATTATATGAGTATAAATTGCGTATGTCAGATGTCTGACAAATCCCGTTTTGTTTGCGCACTTCTGCTTTATTATACCATTTTTATTGCAATTTTGGCGCATCAATTATCCAAACCAACCATTCCCGCCGGTTACGCTTCCCCTGCCTTCGGAATACGTCAGGTAATGCTTGCAACTTGCTTATAGCGAGATCAAGGCTGCCGGGCGAGGTTTTCTGATATTGCCACCTTCAAATAAAGCAATGAATTTTATCCTACGCGAATCATCACGTAACGTATTGCTATACCTGGAAGGGTATTTACACATGGTTAATTGTGTATGGTCTGACCAAATCAGGCAAATCGGTCGTATTAAAATTCCTGAAAATTTTTGCCTGTACACTAAAACATTACCTTTACGCCGGTTTCACCCTTCTCATGTTAATATCGTCTCATCCGCTGGCGCGTTGTCCGGTATGTTTCGATCCCCCCTCCTTCGTTTTAGTCCAAATGGGTTTGCCCCCGTAAAAGGGCTTAGCCATAGTCATTGGTACATTATTTGCCGCCAACTGACAAAACCCGGCACGTTTATGTTGCCGAAGCTTAAATTGTGTGGAATCTTATTCTAAATACAAATACCAGGGCTTGTGAAGACTTTCATATTGAGTTTGCGCATTATTTTTTTACTGACACTAGTGTCTGCGGCCTATATATTGCCCGCACAGGACATTCATTTTTCCCAGTTTGGCAACTCCCCGCTTAACCTGAGCCCCGGCCTGAACGGCGTTTTTGGTGGAGACATGCGGTTTGTCGGCAATTACCGCAACCAGTACCGCAGTGTTCCGGTGCCTTACACCACGTTTTCCGGAAGTGTCGAAAACAAGGTTTACTGGAGCAAGGGAAAATACGATCGCTTTCTGACCGGCGCGCTGGTGCTGAACTACGACCGTCAGGGTAGCATACGCCTGACCTCACTCCAGATCGGTATCCCGATTTCGGCAACCCTGCCCCTGGCCAGAAATAAATTCCTGACCCTGGGTGTGACACCGGCCTTCGGTCAGCGCAAGTTCGACACCAACCACCTCACTTTTGATGCGCAATGGGTGGACTGCGTTTTTGACCCCGCCGCCGATGCCCGGGAAGATCAGTTGTTCCAGAACGCCAACCTCAAGTATTTTGACCTCAGTGCGGGCCTGAACCTTCGGCTTCAGTCCGATAGCAAACGCAACCGGATCGACGTCGGCGGCGGCTTGCACCATATCAACAGGCCGAACCACGACTTTTGGTCGTCGGACCTCACCGACCCCGGAAACGTGAAGTTGTACAACAAAATGTCGCTTTATGCGATGGGCCTGTTGCAGATTTCCAATAATTTCGATCTGGTCGGCCAGGGCCTTTATCAAAAGCAGGGTGGGTACAAAGAGATTGTATACGGAGGCGCCATACGGCTCCACCTCAACCAGCAACCCTACCACGAACTGGCCCTCCAGGTGGGCGTCGATTACCGCCACCGCTACCAGGATGCGTTGATCCCGCACGTCGAAGTGCTGTGGCGCACCTGGACGCTTGGTTTTACCTATGACATGAATATCTGGTCGGACGTGAACGTACTGACCAACCGCCGCGGCGGACCGGAGGTGGCCCTGATTTATCGCCTCTACAAGGTCAAGCCGCTTTCCACTTTCAAAACCTGCCCGATCATCTAGAGACCGGGTAGCGATAATCCGTTTCGCATGGCGAAAATCACCATTTTAATCCTGAACCGATTTACATCATCCCCACTTCGGAAATAAAGCAATATTAATCAAGCCATTATGAAGTCAAGGCAAATCATGCTCCTTCCCGTTATCCTGCTCCTGGCCCTTTGCACGGCAAATGGACAGAGCGGCATCACGGATAAAATAAACGCCGATACCGACCGGGCGCCCTCCGTAGCTGTACTGGAGCGCGAAGCACTCAAGGCCGCGGCTGAAGGAGACGACTATACCAGCATGGTCTACTACCGGCGCATCCTCGAATCCGACAGTCTGCACATGAATGCACTGAAAGGATACGGCGATGCCGCCATGCGATTCTCCGCATTTGAAAGGGCAGAAATGGCCTATCAGCGGTTGGTTGACCACAAATTGATAACACCTGACGGCATGACCCTGGTGCGGCTGGCCGAGGCTAAATTCAGACTGGGTAAATACGCGGAAGCAAAGGAACTGTACCGTCGTTTTCTCTTTATCGAAACCCCTGTGGGCATTACCCAGGATGTACTGGAAAACGCCCAAATGGGTCTCGAAAATTGCGACTGGGCACTAGACGTCTCGGAAAACTCGGACCTGCAGGCGCCGCTCGATACACTGACAGACATCAATACCGAGTATTCCGAATTCGCCCCCTATCCGAAGGGCGATACGCTCTACTTCTCTTCGTACCGCTTTCCTTTTGACAAGGACAAACATTATCCCAAAAGGCACCTGATTAAAGTACTGACTGCTGTGCCCAGGGCCGACACCCTGGCGTCTGAAGTTGTCGATTTCAATGAACCTAACCTGCATACCGCGCAGGTGACGTTCAACGGCCGCGGCGATATCATGTACTACACCATTTGCAAGTTCATTTCGGCAGCCGATATCCAGTGCGAAATCTACATGCGCAAATCCACCGGAAATGGCGCCTGGGGACCCGCAGTGAAACTCCCCGAACCGATAAACATGCCCGGCTATACCAATACCGAGCCCAGCATCGGGCAGGCGCCGGGAGAGGACACCGAAACGCTCTACTTTGTGAGCGACCG
>CALMBD010000246.1 GCA_937861115.1 uncultured Bacteroidota bacterium
GGCGGAGTGCAGGCAGTAATTGAGGGAACACGGATTTGACGAGGTTGTCTCACAAGTCTTTTTTCGACAGGATTTACAGGATGAACTGTGTTCATACGCAATAGAAAAGCGAGATATTTTCAGGTTTTTTGAAATTTGAGGTAGTAGTTATTGTCAAAGTCTTGCATTGATTTGGCAAGTGCGAAAGCTTGTCGCAGGAGTTTGTGAGCGACTGCGACCAATGCCTGTTTGGAACATTTACCCTTGTCTTTGAGGCGCTTATATAGTTCTTTGCAGGCGTTGTTGCATCGAATGGCAGAAAGAGCGGCCATGTACAGCGCGCCTCGAAGGCCTGAGTCTCCGCTTCGGCTGATTTTGCCTTTTTTGCGCACGGATGTGCCCGAAGATTTGGTTGTGGGAGCCACTCCGATGAACTTGGCGGGCTGTTTGGCCTTTTCAAAATACTGGAAACCGTTGGTGGAAATAACCAATTCGCGGGCGGTAACAAGGCCGATGCCGTTGATTGTAGCTATTTTTCGCACCATTTTGTCCATTTCGTCGTTCGTCAGGTCGCAGATGTTGGCTTCCAGGGTAAGGATCTGCTCACGAATAGTGGCAAGCGTTCGGATCAAAGCCGTTTTGACGGTCGGCTCTTGAAAGGGGAACTGCTCCAGGGCGTGCAGTTGGTTGCCAAGCATCCGCTCGTATTTCTTCATTTGGCGCAGTGCCCCGCGTGTTTGTCGCAACTTTTCCCACTGTTGGGCGGCTACCAGGCTCGGATTGGGTCGAATCAAGGCTCCATACTTGGACAGCGAAACGGCGTCGCGCTGATCCGTCTGGCTGTGATTCTTCTCTACCTGCGCAAAACCTTTGCTTTGGCAGGGGTTGAGCATTGTAAAATGAATATGATTGAGATGAAGCAGGTACATCAACTTCGCCCCGTAAGAGCCGGTAGCCTCAAAAATAACCTGAACTGCCTCTTTATCAAGGCATTTTATCCATTTTTGGATACTCATGCTTTCATTCGCTATTTCCATTTTTTGCCAAGCGTCGTCTTTGAAAAACGCAATGTGCAACTTGGACTTGCTGATGTCAATACCGATGTACAACATAAATCAAGCGAAGGTTTAAGTGAAAAAAATATATTTGCACATCAGGGGAGCAGGCACCATCGTAACTCGGGCTCTTGGCCCACTGAACTGTTCGAGTTTCCCTGATTTGGGTTGGGCGTGGGCTCAGGCATCCTGTACGGCTATTTTAGCCAATTTACAATCGAGCTTGTTCACGCCCTCCCAATATTACTCTTTTCCGCTTTCCTTCTTCATTTTGAACTCAACAAAACTTCTGGGCGAACGTACGATTTACATGATCTACATGATAAAAAAAACCTGTAGATCATGTAAATCCTGTCAGAATATTCTTCGCAACATTCCGATAACGAAGCATCCGGACGGAAAGGATTTTCGTCCTACGATTTAAACGTGTCGAACGCGATTTTCAGGCAGGCCCGGCCGTTGTGGTAGGGGCATTTCCAGGGACCCGCTTTGTCGTTTTCCAGGTCGGGCGTTCCATCGGCTTTCACAGCCCAGAACCACTCGCCGTTTTGTTCGTCTTTCAGGTGTTGTTGGATAAAAGCCCAGGAGCGCAGGGCAGCATCCGCGAAACGCGCTTCGCCGCTGATATGCAAAGCATACAAAAACCCGATAACGGCTTCCGCCTGCGGCCACCAATCCTTGTTGCGGTCGGTCAGGCCGAGTGAATCTGCCTCATTCCACAGACCTCCGTCCGATGGGTCCACCCCTGTACGCAGGGTACGGTCGGCTACCCGGACGGCTGCGGCGCGGGTTTTCTCCAACAATGCCTGATCTCCCAACGCTTTTGCGGCATCGCAGAGCAGCCAGGCCGCCTCGATGTCGTGACCGAAAGAGATCAGGTCGGAGCGCAGTTCCCAGTTTTCAGTGAAAAAAAGCCGGAAATGGGCGGTATCCGGGTCAAGAAATTTTTCCAGGAACAAATTTGTCAATGCCCGGAGCGCATCATGCACTTCTCCGGAAGGCGCAGCACGTAGCAGCGTGGTATAGGCTTCCAGTATGTGCAGGTGCGT
>CALMBD010000247.1 GCA_937861115.1 uncultured Bacteroidota bacterium
CCAAAAACAATTGCGCAAAACCGCCACCTCCGGCAGGTTTTACGCAATCAGGCACAGCACGGCGGCCGGCAATGGATAAAAGGTGTCTGGCAGTCATGAAGCGGGGCAGTTGGTTTGACGATGATTCAAAAGTATTGCCGCAAGTCCAAATATCCAAATCATAAAGCGGGCAGGCTCCATCTTTTTTACATGCCCCATGTTGTAGGTCACTCCAACACAAACCGCAAGGCCTTGCGTGTTCCGTCGACAGATTGGACAAGCAGGTAATACAGCCCGTTTGCCTGGCCGCCGGGCATTTGCAGCGACAGCGGCCCGCTTTCGGGGGCATAGTCCTGCTCCATGACCGGTTGCCCCTGTGCATTCAGCACCTGAAGGCGCAGCGGCTGGTCCTGCCAGGCGCCGGGGTCGATCGTCAGCAGTCCGTTCGTCGGGTTGGGCCGGAGGGAAATGCCCGGCTCGCCGGTTGTGTGGGCTTCCCGGTTTGCGGCGCCATCCCAGGGCGCAACGGGGCAATTAAACGTGTTTAAATGGGCTTCCGAGGTGCTGCCATCCGCCAGTTTTGCGGCCACATGGATATACAAAGGTGCCGATTGCTGCGGCAGGGTGTATTCAAAAATGTCGCTGTTGCCGTCGTTCAGGGCGCCGCCCAGGGCCTTGAACCGAACAGAATGGAACGGCGAGGCATTCGGGTTGCGCACGGTGTAGGTGTTGCCGCCGGGGACGGTGTATATCAGGCCGGCATCGGGCTCGACGGCGTCTAAACCGGCGGGCAACTGGATGTAGGCGTATTGCAGCGGACTCGCACAGGTGTTGGTCAGCCGCAGCCGGTAGCGGCGCTGGCCGAGGGAGTCCAGCCGGATACCGAGCAGTTCATATCGCATGCAGCCGGCGGGCGTTTTTATGTCGCAGGGCTGTCCTGCTGCCACCAGGGTATAAGTGATCACCGAATCGCAGCCCGCCGGTGCGGGTTGTGTGACGATCACCGTGCCCGGCTGGGTGTAGACCTGCCCGTTCAGGGTGACCGACTGACCGGGAAGGAGGTCGATGGTGCGGCTGTCGACGGGGGTGGGCGCCGCCTCAATGTCGAGGGTATCCGCAAGGGCATTGCCGCAAATATCGCGCACCTGCACCCAGTATTTGCCCGGACTGCCAACCGTGAACGTAGCGCCGGTCGAGCCGTCCGGCCATAAATATGATACAAAACCGGCGCCCGGGCTCAGTGTTCGGGTGTCGCCTGCGCACAGGCTGGTATCTGAACCCAGGTCGGGTATGGCGCCGGATGCGGTGATGTCTATGTTGAAGCGGTTGTTCCCGTAATCGCATTCCTGTATCCAGGCTGCCGGAAGGTCGGTTGCCGGATTGAAGGGCGTGGGCAGGTCGCCGTCGTCGTTCAGCGATCCCCAGAGGGGGCCGTCTGCCGGAAACGGGATCGCCACATCCCAAAGCATACACGCGCCGACCTTCACTTTTTGGGGCAGGCGGAACGGGTTGCCGAAAGGTGCGGCAATCGTGGTCGTCGGGTCGCTTCGGTACAGTTGCAACGGTGTGCTGTCCTGGAGCGTGGCGCCGCCCTGGTTGCAGATGCGGAGCACCAGGTGCAGGTCCTGCTGATCGCAATACGTCGAGTCGAGCGCAATCGTGGCGTCCGGCACGGGATAGAGGTGCTGGAAATTCCCGTCCACCGGCGGCAACTGGGTAAACAGGTTGTTGAACGGGTATTGCCCGCCGCCGGGGCCGGGGAATTCAAGCCAGTGTTTTTGTTGTTGCACGGGAACACTCAGGTCGTCGTTGATGCCGACCATACTGTAGTTGAATTGGTTCCACACCTTGCGGCAGTCGACCCAGGGCGCGGTGGCGCTTTCGTACACACGGAGGAAAGCCCGGTCGTCGGACCCCGCCGAGGCCGTCGTGTATTTGTCGTCGCGGCCGACGAGGGCGATTTCCGCCTGCCCGTCGTTGTCGACATCGGCAACGACGGGGTAGCCATCGCCGATAAACACGCCGGTGAGCGTTTTCCACCAGTTGCGTTCGGCGTCCACACCCGGCGGGAAGGGCGCCGGCCCGCCATACATGATGCGCAGGTTGTCGCGGTCGCGAAAAGCGATTTCCGACAGCCCGTCGCCGTTAAAATCGAACACCGTGGGGGCCATGGTCGCAGCGGTCATCGCTATTTTTTGTGTCCACCACCAGGGTTGGTTCGGGTTGAGCGATGCGGCGTTGAGGTTGAAACAGGTCAGCCGGTCTTCCACTTCGAGCAATATTTCCGGCAGGTCTTTGGCAAAGCCGCTTTGGGTGTCGTCGTAGACGTTGGCGATGCAGGGCATGCCGTTCCCCGTACGTGTCGGGAAGGTTATGTAGCGTTTGAGGCCGGTTTTGTTCCAGATGTAAAGCCCCCATTCTTCGAGGAAGAAGGATTCCGTCCGGGAGATGACCACCGCGTCGGGGATGCCGTCGAGGTCGACGTCGGCCACGGCGGTGAAGCCGTCGCCCCAGCTGATATTGGAGGTCATTTGTCCGAGGTTGCGCACCACCTTCATTTGCAGGCCGTCGCCGTCGTTCGGATCGAGGTCGACGGCGTAGATGACCGGACCGGCCACCACTTCCAGTCCCCCGCAATCCGGGTCGCCGTTGCAGTCGGCCACCGATACCATGTCGGCTACCCCGACGGCGGTGAAAACATCCGAACTGACAAACCCGTCGTGAAATTTTCCCCTCGGCAGGCTGGTGCCGCCGAAGAGCACCCGGCTCAGTTGCGGGTTGGCGGGGTCGGACAGGTCCAGTTTGAAAATGCTGTTGCCGGCGACAATCTCTGATATGCCGTCGCCGTCAAGATCAGCCAGTTGGGGCCTCAACCTGCGCGTTATGAAGGCAGCGCCGCTAGTGCCGGGACCGCCTGGGGCCGTTTCCATCCACAGTTCCATGGCCTGCGGCGCGCCGGGTGTATAGTTACGGTATACCTGAATGTTTCCTTCAAAGGTCATCACGACCAGTTCGGGAATGCCGTCGCCGTCGAGGTCGCCCGCAACGGGGTGCGTCATCCAGAACGTATGGGAGTCGATACCGCCTTCGATGTAAAGGGTGTCGGGATTAGCGGCGTTGGCGCCATCGCCCCGGTAAAAGTGAATTGTCCGGGCGATGCTTCCGGGATAACTGATCCCGCTTTTGACGACGATGATCTCCGGGATATCGTCTGTCTGCGGATTCATATTGGCGACAAGGGGTATGGTCCGCGGGGAATACAGTCGCTGCGCGGAGCGCCAATCCAGTTGGCCCGCGATCTGCGCGGACGGCGTGCCCAGGCACTCGGGCGTCGAAAAGCAGGCGCAATCGGGATCGTAGCAGTCGATGTAGCCGTCGCCATCGTCGTCGAGGCCGTTGTTACAAAGTGTTTCCGTTTGGGCAGACAGGCTTGCTGTAACGGTGAAAAGCAAAAAAAGAAGGAAGAAACGCAGCATGAGACGATTTATTAGTATTAGAACGAATTCGGGGGTTCTAAATCAGGATATGCAGTAAAACATCGTGCTATACTTGTTCTTTTGCCTTGATGCAAAAGAACCAAAAAATCAAGGCTGTATTCAAATCCTGCGATTTTGTTGCCATTTCCGGCGGGTTCACGCCCAAACTCGCCCCTCCTTCGTCGGGGCTCAAACATGGGCGCTCACAACCGCCTCCAATGGCACAAAATCGGGATTTGAATAAGGCCGGATTGTACATTGGTTTTAAGCGAATTGATTTTCAGATATCGCGCGGTAAACAACAAACCTCGTTTTATTCGATCACAATCCGGCCGCTATACAGCATGCCCCGGTCGTCCGATATCCGGTAATAGTATATTCCCGACGACAAGGCGCCGCGGTCGAAACGGCAGGTTTTTCCGGTAAAATGTTTCAAAGAGACGGTTTTCCCCAGCCCGTCGACCAGCATGAACCGGCTGTTTTCCCCGGCCTCCGGCAATTCGAAGAAAACGCTTTGCGCTGCCGGGTTCGGGTACACCAGCAGGCGGCCCGCAGCAATACCGGGGTTGTCTGTGCTCACCAGGATAAAATTATCCCCGACCGTGTGCCAGGTCGTATTCGTGATCACCGGGTCATTGAAGTCGAAATAGATTGCCGTTTGGTTATTGATCACGGTACCCAGCGGGTTGTCGGGCTGCTGCGCGACGCGGAATTTGACAAAACCGTGGGAAGCCGCTTCGTTCACGTTGCTGTCGGGCAGCAGGATGTTGTCAAAGCGGAACCGCAACACATTGCCGTCCACGACATCGAAGTCGTACGAATGGCTGGAAGCGCCGGGGCGCACCTTTTGCACGTCGAGGTATTGCGACAGGGTATCGAGCAGTACTACGTTAAAGGCCGTGTCGGTGCCGGTGTTTTGGAAGCGGATCAGGTATTCCAGGTCTGTATTCTGACGGATAAAATGTTCGTCGGCGTAGCCTGTCGGGAAGGCCTGCTTGTCGTTCGGGTCGTATGAGGAGGTGTTTTCCGTGCAATCGACCGAACTGAAGGGGTCTGGGTCGTTGATGGGGAAAATATTGACCAGCCCCGGCATGTTCAGGCCCGCGCAACCTTCCACGACGGCTGCGACAACGCCACCCCACGGATGCCCGGGTTCCTGCGGCGTTTCGAGGCGCCAGGTCGAGCCGTTCGAAGGCTCGGCCAGGGAAAGGGTGCCGCCGGCGTCGAGTTGATAGGATGATGTTTTGGCCATGATGAGGTCTTCCGTTACCACAAAATCCAGTTGGTTGGCCATTGCCCCGCCGCCGACATTCCTGATCTGGAACCGGATGGAGTCGCCGTCGCAATAGCCGCTTGCGCGCAGGTCGGCGCCCGACCACGGGGCGGGCGGCGGACAATCGTCGGTCGGAAAGATGTGCGCTTCGGTACAGTGCGTCATGCCCGCCGGCACGTCGCAATCGAGCGTGAAGTCGATCCGGAACTGCCCGCAGTTGCCGGGCGTGAGGTCGCCGGTCTCGAAACGCCAGGTATTGCCGCTCTGCAGCGTGCCGGGAATGGTTGCCGAGGTGTACAGAATGAAGGTATCCAGCGCCACGTCCACATAGGTATCCGCGATGGTCTGGTCACTGTAATTGCAGTAATTGACCCAGTAACTTCCGCTCATGCAGGGGCGCAGGCGCCAGGTGGCGATGTCGACGGTCAGCAGGGCGCAACTGCTGTTCAGGGGTACGGCGATGTTCTGAAGGGTAACGGGTATCGCGCCGGGGGTTATCATATAGGTAGAGGGGCAGTTGCCGCCGTAGTTGTACGGGAGGTCGAGGCCAACTTCGGCCAGGGAGTCTTCCGCACAGACCAGCAGTTCATACACGCCCTGGTCATCGGTGAATGCCGTATAAACGTTATTGGTGGTTTGCCCGATGGCTTTGACCTTGAAGTCGGCGAGACCCGGCTCACCCGTATCGAGGGCGCAGTTTTGCAGGGTATCGAGGTGCACCGTTCCCCGCAGCACATAGCTGTTGTACAGATTTTGCCGGTAAGTCAACGCCATATCCCGCGGCATTAGCGCTTGTGTGGGGACATTGTTCTGATACAGCCAAATGGTATCGCCGAGCGCGATAATGTCGTAGGCATCGCCGACGATGCCGTCGTTGTCAAGGTCGAGTGCCGGCAAGGTGGCGCCCGGAGCATTGCCACCCGGCGGCGTGTACAGCCAGTCGATAAAATACCAGTCGCGTTCGATTTTGGAATACCCGCCGGCGCAGGGCGCTGCAAATACGGCATCTTCAGGGTCGTAAAGGACTTGTGCAAAGCCGCCCGCCAGGGTCATCGAATCGATGGAAGGCTGCCCGAGGTAATGCCAGGCGGGCACATGAATCACATAGGTGGCGACGATCGTAATGAACTGGATGGCCTCGCCCGTATTCCCCGACCCGTCGGTGGCGAAAAAGCGGCGCTGGAGTTTTTTCGGCGAACCGTCGGGATTGGCAAAGAGGTAGTAGGATTCCTGGAGCGTCACATTGCTGCTGTCGCAATTGTCTGTGTAGGTAGCGATCCCGAAAGCGGCATATATCTTGGGCTGGTCGGCAGGCATGTTCAGGATATCGATATCGAGCGAATCCCACATGGCGCTGGATATGGTCATGTCGGGCGGGGCAGTGCATACCGGCGGGATGTTGTCCTGTGCGCAGTTGCCATTGAAAATCCAGATGTATTGAACCGCCTCGCCGGTATTTCCCGCCGCATCGGTAGCAAAAAAACGGCGCTGCAACTTAAGGGGATCCGACATCGGGCCAAACAGGTAAAACGATTCCTGGAGGTCGCTGTTGGCGCCGTCGCAGTTGTCGATGTGTGTGGCGATGCCGAAAGCCGCGTAAACCTTGGGCAATTCGTCGGGCATATTCATAATATCGATATCCAGCGAATCCCAAACGGCCAGGGTGATGGTCATATCGGGCGGTGGCGTACAAACCGGTGGCGTCACATCGGGGTTGCATTGCGCGGACAATCGACCGGACAGGAAGAGTAATGCCGGTATCATCAGGCCCAACAGGTTTATCGCCGCAGTTTTTGAGTAAAAGGCAGATTTTTTCATAAGATATTAAATTCGTTGATACTGAAAAAAGAACGGTTGCTGCGTATCACACTGCCGGGCATTCCGGTATCTGTTTGGAAATGTCCGGCAGCGTGGTCGCATGTACACAAATTCACGTTGCAAAAGTGCGGGGACGTTACCTGTCAACCAAAATCAAAAAAATACATTTATTGAGCAATTTACAGATTTTATTTACTTAATCATTTGATTATTAATTTATTATTTTTGCAGCAATTGAATAAATATGGAAAAAAGCCATTTGCGCCAACTCATTTTTTCTTTCTCGGCTGCTGAAAAGCGGGAAGCGCGAAAATTCCTGGAGTCGCCCTACTTCAACCAACGGCGCGATGTGGTTCAGTTGTTCGACTGGTTTTGTGCCAACGACACGCACGAAGCGTCGTCCGCCAAACGGCACCTGTTCGGCAAAACCCCTGTCGACGACCAGGAGTTGCGCCTGCGCATGACTTACCTGCACCGGCTTCTGGAGCGCTTCATTGCCCAGAAAGAAATGGATGCCGACGATTGGTCCGCACGGCTTCACCTTGCAACAGGGTACCGCAAACGCGGACTGGCGCCTCAATTCGAACGGGTACGCAAAGGAATCGAAAAAATCATGGACAACAGCCCCCTGCGCGACACGCAATACCACGAACTGCAATTCCGGCTCCACTGGGAAACCCACCAGTTGATCCACGCGCGCAACCCTACCGATCCCGAGCACCTGCAATCGGCATCGGTTGCCGCCGACGTGGCCTATCTCACCCTCAAACTCCGCCTGATCTGCCTGCTTACCCTGCACCGGACGCTGTATGCCGTCGGCCACGACGTCACGTGGGAGGCCGAGGTCGTCGATTTTGCCGAAAAGAACTATGCGCAGGCCCACACGGCGGTCGCGATATACCTGCACTGCTACCGCATGATGCGGTTCCCGGAAGACGAGCAACATTTCCAGCAGTTCAAGACCCTGCTGCTCCGCGACAACGGCACCTTCTCCGGCGAGGAAATGCACGGGCTGTACATCTGGGCGGTCAACTACTGTATCCGGCGGCTCAATGCGGGTGAAAAGCGCTATTACCGGGAAGTGTCCGATCTTTACAAACCCGGGCTCGAAAGCGGTTATTTGCTGGAAAACGGCGTTTTGCCGCGCTTTACCTACTACAATGTGGTGGCTGCTGGCATACAAACGGGCGACCTGGAATGGGTGCAGTTTTTTATCCACCGGTATAAAAACAGCCTTGAAAAACAGTACCGCGACAGTGCGTTCAGTTTTAACCTGGCCCGTCTGGCGTTTGCCCGCAAGCAATACGGCGCCGTGCTCGACCTTTTGCAAAAAGCCAACTACCGGGATGTGCTCGTCAACCTCGCCATCAAAACCCTGCTGCTGAAAACGTACTACGAACTCGACGAATTCGATCTGCTCCAGTCGCACCTGGATGCCATGAACAACTACATCACCCGGAAACGGATCATCGGATACCACCGGACCAACTACGTGAACCTGATCCGGTACGCTTCCCGGTTGCTGACCCTTAATTTTTCGGACCGGAATGCGGTGGAAAAACTGCGATCGTCCGTGGAGCGGGAAGCGCATTTGTTGGAAAAGGACTGGTTTCTGGGGCACCTTGCCTGATCAGGTCATCCGCGCCCGCTCCCACAGCAGGTCCGTCTCCTCGATGATGATCTTCCGGCCCCTGATGATGATCGCGCGGGCTTCCTTGAGTATTTTCAATTGCCGGATAAGGCTTTCCGTGGCGGTGCCGATATACGACGCGAGGTCTTCCCGGGTGAAATTCAGCACCATGACATAGTGCGGGTGCTCGTTGAATTTTTCATGGAGCACCAGGAGGGCGAGCGCTACCCGTTCGCTGACGGGCTTCTGCGCAAACCAGCTGATCTTGTTGACAAATACCCGGAATTCGTGTCCGAGGTTGTACAAAAAGGCTGCGTTCAGTTCGGGCGACTCGCGCAGGAAACGCTCGAAATCATGGCGGGGGATACAATCTACCGCACAATCGTCGATGGCTTCCACAAATACCGGACTGGGTTCGTCGCACACGATGGAGCGGTGGCCGAATACCTCGTCTTTGCCGAGAAAATAAATGATCTGCTCCACCCCTTCGCTGTCGATGATAAACACCTTTGCGCGGCCCTTGCGCATGATGTACAGTCCGCGCGGGTGTATGCCTTCGCTGTAGATCAGCGTTTTTTTGGCATAGGCCTGCGGGCGGATGGTCGCCTTTATCTCAGCCCAGACGGCCTCCGGCAAGCGCTCCCAAAACGGCGGCGGCCTGAAAAAATACTTGTGCAGTTCGGCTTGCTTTTGTTCGTCGTTCATCGCGTGGTCAGCATCCTCCGGCCCGGGTGCTTCTTCGAACCCGGAGGGTATTTTTTTGAAATATTAAGCCAAAATTCCGAAAAAACTGCCAAAACCTGATAACCGTCAGGTTTTATCTCGGCCATTGCCTCGATTTTTGTGACAACGCTTTAACAAAACACACACGACAATGGATACACTGCAAATAAATAATATCCTCGTACCGATCGACTTTTCCGAGGCATCGCTCAATGCGCTGGATACGGCGGCGGCCATGGCCAAACGCCACGACGCCAGACTGACCCTGCTCCACGTTATCAACGAGAACTTGCTTTCCTACGGTCATTTTGAGGTATTGCCCATCACTTCTCCCGTGCTGGAGATCATGCACGACGAGGCCAAAGACACGGTGACCCAAATCGCGGCAGGGGTGAAAGACAAGTACGGTATCGAGGTGATCTGCGACACGACGCATGGTTTTGTCCCGCCGGAGATATGCAAATATGCCGAAAAAGCATCGGCTGACCTGATGGTGATGGGCACGCACGGCGCCTCTGGGTTTCGGGAGTTTTTTATCGGCACCAATGCTTTTGCAGTCGTAAAACACGCACCCTGCCCCGTGCTGACCGTGCCGCCCAACCGGAAGTGGGAATCGTTTTCCAACATCCTGTTCCCCGTGCGGAACACCGTCGGCGCCCTGGAGAAATACGCCTTCCTGCGCAAGATCATCCGCTGCAACAACGCCACGCTCCTCGTGCTGGGACTGCCCGAAACTAGCCGGCCGGACTCAAAAAACTGGGTGGACGACAACGTGCGCAGGCTAAAAAGCGACCTGTCGTACGACGGCGTGATTTGGCGAACAGAAATACTGGAAGCCACCGACCGGGCCGCTTCGGAGGTGCTGGAAACGGCGGCGCGCGAAGAGACCGACCTCATTGCCATCACGGCCAGCCTGGACTACGACATCCGGGACTTTTTCATCGGGCCGTATACGCAGCAGATCGTGAACCACGCCAAAGTACCCGTACTCAGCATCCGCCCGGCGCCACTGCCCAACGACGCCCGGCAGGCCCTACAAACCATCCGGGCCGACTATGGTCCCGCCGTCCCCGGACTGAGCCTTCCATATACAGGCGCCGGCATGATATCTTCCGTCGAAACGCCATGAGCAGGCTTTATTTCAGAACATTGAGCAAGGCGGTGAACCATTATGCGGATCAGGGTTATACCTTTCCGTTCGACTTCTCCGACGGTTCAACTGCTCCGGCAAAATGGATCATCGTGGAAACCCACCGCTTCGAAGGGTTTTCCGACCCGTCGGATAATGCCGTTTTATACGTCCTGGAGCACCAAAACGGCCTGGACCAGGGTATTATCATCGACGTGTACGGGGCCAACCGGGATGAGCGGATCAGCCGGTTTATTCAGCGTATACCCAGGCTTTTTGTTTGACCAACCGTTTATTCTTGATTATGACCTCCGTTCCGCATCCCAAAAAACTCAGTGAATTGCAAGCCACGGCTATCTGTGGCAACGACATCAGTTCGTCCTGCCTGTATGTATCGGCGCTGACGATCCTGTATGCCGGCCAGTATGCCTGGATTTCGCTGCTCGTGGTAGCCTTCGTGCTGTTTCTCTTCCGGCGGATATACGGAGAGGTGGTCGGCGCACTGCCGCTCAACGGCGGCGCCTACAACGCCCTGCTGAACACCACTTCCAAACAAATGGCATCGGCCGCCGCCTGCCTGACGATCCTGTCGTACATGGCGACGGCGGTTATTTCCGCCAATGAGGCCATGCACTACCTGCACCGCATGGCTGCCATGTTGCCGGTGGAAGCGGCCACGATTGCATTGCTGGCGGCATTCATGGGGCTGGCCCTGATCGGCATCGGCGAGTCGGCCATCGTGGCGGTCGTTATTTTTATCACCCACCTCGCTTCCCTGCTGCTGCTGGTATTGGCAGGCGGCTGGTTTTTGCTGCACAACGGTACGGCTATCTTTACGGCCAACTGGGAACTTCCGGTGGTTTCGGGCAACTTCACGACTGCCCTGTTCCTCGGCTTCTCGGCAGCCATGCTGGGTATTTCGGGTTTTGAAAGTTCGGCCAATTTTGTGGAAGAACAGCAGGCGGGCGTATTTCGGAAAACACTGCGCAACATGTGGGCGGTGGTGAGTTTTTTCAACCCGGTTATTGCGCTGCTCGCGCTTTGCATTATCCCGCTGGCACATGTCGGTGAGCACCGGGAGTCGCTGCTGGCCTTCATCGGCGATACCGCCGGCGGCAACTGGCTGGGGTGGCTGATCTCGGTGGATGCCGTGCTGGTATTGAGCGGTGCGGTACTCACCTCCTATGTGGGCGTCACCGGCCTTGTCGAGCGCATCACGCTCGACCGCGTGTTACCCAATTTCTTCCTGGCGAAAAACCGGCGCGGGGTCAATTACCGGATCGTGATCGGGTTTTTCATCCTTTGTGTGTCGGTACTGTTTGCCACCGGGGGCGACCTGGGCGCCCTTGCCGGCGTTTATACCTTTTCATTTCTGGCGGTCATGACCCTTTTCGGGCTGGGCAACCTGCTCCTGAAGATCAAGCGCGCCAAACTGCCGCGCCCGGTGCGTGCCCATCCCCTGGCGGTGGTCGCCGCCATCGGTTTCGTGGTGGCCGCTTTTTATGGAAATGCCCTGCTTAACCCCAGTTCGCTGCTGGTATTTTTCCAATACCTGTTGCCGGCGCTGGGCTTTATCGTGATCATGCTCAACCGCGGGCGGATCGTGCGTGTGCTGCTGTACACCCTCGAATACCTGTACCGCCCCGTGCGGCATTTCGTCGTGGTGAGCAGCCATTACCTGCAAAAAATGCTCGAAAAGATCAACTCTCAGGAGTTCGTATTTTTCACAAAAGGCGACAACGTGGCGGTACTCAACCGGGTACTGCAGTACGTGGAGAACAATGAAAAGGCGGGAAAACTCAAGATCGTGACCATCATGCAGCCCGGACAAACCTGTAACGAACCGCTCCGGAAAGACCTCGAAGTGCTGGACCGCGCCTATCCGGAAGTCCGCATCGAATACCTCGAAATCGAAGGCCAATTCGGCCCCGAACTCATCGAGGAATTGTCAACACGCTGGGGCATCCCCAAAAACTTTATGTTCATCGGCTCGCCCGGCGACCGTTTCCCCTACCAGGTATCCGAACTGGGCGGTGTTCGGCTGATCATTTGATCTTTTTGTGTATTTTCACCAAAAAAGGTCCGGAAAAATTGCGAAACCTGATTTTGGTCAGGTTTCAGGGATTTGTCAGTCCCGACCTTTGACCTGAATAAAAAATCAATCTATGGATATTGTAAATATACGCCCGCTGCGTTCGGGCGATTATGAAGGGCTTAAATCATGTATGGTAAGTTCATATGCGCAAATGCCGGAAGCATACTGGAAGGAGCCCCAGATCAACAAGTTGCTGAGCATTTTTCCGGAAGGCCAGTTTGTGATAACGATCAACGAGCAAATCGTGGGTTGTGCGCTGACGATCATCGTGCGGTACGATCGCTTTGGCGACAACCACACCTACCGCGAGATCACCGGCAACTACACCTTCTCCACCCATGATCCCGACGGCGATACGCTTTACGGCATCGATGTGTTTGTCCACCCGGAGTTCAGGGGCCGCCGCCTCGGTCGCCGGCTCTATGATGCCCGCAAGGAATTATGCGAACAACTCAACCTGTCGGGTATCGTCTTTGGCGGCCGGATACCCAATTACCACGAACATGCGGACACCCTTTCGCCGCGCGCCTATATTGAAAAGGTGAAAAACAAGGAATTGCAGGACGCGACGCTCAATTTCCAGTTGTCCAACGATTTTCACGTGCGCAAGGTGCTGCACGGGTACCTGCCGGGTGATGAGGAGTCGAAAGACGTCGGCACCCTGTTGCGCTGGGACAATATTTACTACACCCCGCCCGCGTCCAAAGGCGACAAGGTCACCAAGCCGGTGGTGCGACTTGGGCTGGTGCAGTGGCAAATGCGCCCGTACCGCACGCCGGAAGAGTTGTTTGAACAAATGGAATACTTTGTCGATGCGGTGTCGGGCTATCGCAGCGACTTTGCCCTGTTTCCCGAGTTTTTTAACGCGCCGCTCATGGCCCAGTACAATGCCCTTCCGGAAGGGGAGGCGATCAGGGCCCTCGCAGAATATACCGACTCCATCCGGGAAAAGTTTGCCGAACTGGCAGTGGGCTACAACATCAACATCATCACGGGGAGCATGCCCTTGCTGCGCAACGGCGACCTGTACAATGTGGGCTACCTGTGCCACCGCGATGGCAGTGTGGAGGAATACGAGAAACTGCACGTCACGCCGGACGAGGTCAAATGCTGGGGGCTCAAGGGCGGCAATAAACTGCGCACGTTCGATACGGACTGCGGCAAGATCGGCATCCTGATCTGCTACGACGTGGAGTTTCCGGAACTGCCGCGACTGCTGGCTGCCGAAGGCATGAACATCCTTTTTGTGCCGTTCCTGACCGATACCCAAAACGGTTTTTCGAGGGTACAACTCTGCGCCCGCGCCCGGGCGATAGAAAACGAGTGTTTTGTGGCCATTGCCGGCAGTGTCGGCAACCTGCCCAAAGTGCACAATATGGATATGCAGTATGCCCAAAGCGCCGTATTCACCCCCTGCGATTTTGCGTTTCCGGTCAACGGTATCAAGGCAGAGGCGACACCCAACACCGAGATGCTCGTCGTGGCCGATGTCGACCTCGAACTGCTGCACGACCTTCGGCACTCGGGCAGTGTGCGCAACCTGAAAGACCGGCGGACGGATTTGTTTAAAATTGAATTCAACAGAAAAAACATGCAGTCAAACGGGGTGCCGTCGGCGCCGCCGGTGCTCGACGATAACATGGCCTAGGCCTGTATCAATATGCGTCATCCTGGGTTTTTTTTCTGCGCTATCTGCGGGAAATAAATCCAGGTCTTAACACCAGAAAAATGTCAATAAATCTTGGAATCGGATTTGTAACCGGTAGGAAACACTTTCAAAACGTTTTAAAAACATACGTCAATAACTGGCTCGAATACGGGCTGATCAAAGACGCCTCGGTAAGGCTCCATTTGTTTGTGGCCTACGACCTCAAATACCACGATACCCTGGTCAGTGATTATAAAAACATACCGCCGGAGGTAGCCCGGATGATCGACTCCATCAATTTTTATGGAAAAGCCGAAGTGGATGCCGAAATAAAAGACCTGAAAGCGGCCGGAACCATCAACGACAGCGAAGCAGAGATCATTTTCGGGGAAGGCTATGCCAAAAAAAGAAACGTGGTGACCTATTTCGCCGTGAAACACAAGATGGACAAACTCCTGTTCATCGACGACGACGAATACCCCGTCGCAACCCTGAAAAAGGCAGACCGAAAATGCATCTGGATGGGTCAAAGCGTCGTGGGAACCCATCTGAAATACAACGACGACGCCAACATCACACACGGCCACCACTGCGGATACATTTCCCCGATACCGTATATCGAGTTCAACGACGTCATGACCGAAGGCGATTTCAGGCTGTTTATCGAAGCCATCAGCAACGATATTATTTCCTGGGACAGTCTTGTTACCCTCATAAAACAATACAAATGCGTGAGTTATGCCGATGACGACATCATAAACGACGCCATTGTCACAGAGGTGCAGGAAGCAAACGGGATGAAGTTTATTTCGGGGTCGAACCTGTGTTTTAACCTGAAAAAAACCAAAAACCTGCCCCCCTTCTACAACCCGCCGGGCGCCAGGGGCGAAGACACCTTTATGAGCACCACGCTCTCGGATCTGAAAGTATTGAAGGTGCCCTGCTATACTTTCCACGACGGGTTTTCCATGTACAAAAACATTCTGAACGGCGTGATTCCCAGTACCCTCGAAGCCATGGACGGCAATACACCCGCCAACCAAAAGCGGTTTCTGCACGCCACCATCGGCTGGATCCGGTACAAACCCCTGCTGGTTTATATCACCCGGAGGGCGGAATATCCAAAGATCATGGAAGAAATACGGGTTAAACTCAATAAAAGCATCCCCAAACTAAACGCCTTTTTCAACACCACGGGTTTTCTCAAAGTGCTGCGCGAGTTTGAATACTTTAGCAAGCATGTTGAAAAACACTTTGAGGATTTTGAAGAGACCAAACGCGTATGGGCCAAACTGATGCGGGCCTGAATTACATTTCCAGTAAACTGTTTTAAAACCATCTAATATGGATTTCATATATCAAACAATCCACTTCAAGGGAAGTGACGACCTCGAACAATTTACCCGCAAAAAGATGAATCGCATCTTCCATAAAAACACGGACATCCTGCGGGCCGAAGTGACGCTTTCGGAAGGCGCGAACGGGAGTGTGGAAAACCAGATCTGTGAGATCAGGCTGGAGGTGCCGGGCGATACGATTTTTGTGAAAAAGAACGCCGCCACCTATGAACAGGCCATTCGCTCGGCGGTAGAAGCCGTGCTGAAGATCACCCGCCGGAATAAAAAGGGATAAAAAGCAGACACTATAACGATCCTCAATCACCCGCTCACTGGGCAGGGGTGCACAATTTGTGCTACACGAAGGGGCGCAAAAACGAATAATCGTCCGAAATTGCGCGCCGTATGGATACTTTTCAACTCGTCACCCTGCTTATTGTGTTGTGCGCCGGACTGGCGTATCTCAACCACCGGCTCATTCGGCTGCCCAATGTGATCGGTCTGCTCGTGTTGTCGCTGGCGTTGTCTACCGTTGTCTGGACCAGCAACCACATTTTCCACCTGCGGCTGGCCGAAAGGCTCGAAAATGTAATCGTGCACCTCGATTTCAGCAAGGCACTGCTGGAGGTGATGCTGTCGTTCATGCTCTTTGCCGGGTCTTTCCACTCGGATACGGACGCCATCCGCAAGGAGGCAAAGTCCATCGGGATCATGGCCGTACTGGGCACTTTGCTGAAAACGGTCGTTGTCGCCGGCATGCTCTACTGGTGCTCCCGCTGGCTGGGCATGCCCCTGGAACTGATCCACTGCATGCTGTTCGGCGCCCTGATCGCACCTACCGATCCCATTGCAGTGCTGGGTATCCTGAACCGCACCAAAGTGCCGGAACGCATCAAGACCAATATCATCGGGGAATCGCTGTTCAACGACGGGGTGGGCATCGTGGTGTTTCTTACCATTCTGGAGATCATGGAAACCGGCACCGAGATGTTTACCGTCGGCAGTATTGCGGTGCTGTTTATCCGGGAGGCGATCGGCGGCATATTGCTCGGCGTAGCCCTGGGTTATGGCGCCTACCGGCTGCTCAAATCGATCGACGACTACGAAACGGAGGTGCTGATCACGCTGGCCGTCGTCATGGGCGGCTATATGGTGGCCGATCTGCTGCATATCTCCGGACCGCTGGCTATGGTAGTAGCGGGCCTGATTACGGGCGCCAAAACCGTCCGCCAGAAAACCATGAGCGCCACGACGGAAATGTACATGGACCAGTTTTGGGAGCTGGTAGACATGGGCCTGAATGCCATTTTGTTCCTGCTCATCGGCCTGCGCCTCGTTGGCCTGGCCTTCAGCGGGCAACTGCTGCTGCTGGGCATTGTAGCCATTGTTATCGTGCTGCTCGCGCGTTTCATCACGGTCAAACTGCTGTCGTCCGTTTTTCACAAGATCGTAGCCACCACGCCGCGCGAACAGATGATCGTCGTGTGGAGCGGCCTGAAAGGCGGACTTTCGCTGGCTATGGCGCTATCCATCCCCAACCTGCCCGCAAAAGAACCGATTGTGTTTATCACCTACGCCATTGTCTTGTTCTCCATCATTGTACAGGGCCTGAGTATCGAATGGGTGGCGCGGCGGTATACGAGCGAAGGATAACTCAGGACCCGCGAGGGGAAGGTCCGAACGAGGCACAGCCTCGCTCGAGCGGGCCAACCGTCATTGCATCAAAAAGGACAACACTTTTCCGGCAAATTCCGGTGTCCAGGCGGATGTGTTGTGGTTGCCGGGCACTTCGACAAATGTAGCATTCGGGATCAGCAATTGCAAATCCGAACCTTTTCCGTTATCGGTATCCTGATCGCCGCAAATGATGAGGACCGGCAGGGTCAGCCTGGCCAATTCTTCCGCTGAAGTAGACGGTTGTTCTTTTTGCTGACAGGCCAATACCAGCGGATTCAACCCCTTTTGTGCGATGTATTTCCGGAACCCTTCGTAGCCCGGAATGGTATCGTTCATCAAGGCATGGTAAAAACCGATTCGCCTGGGCCATTCGGGGTTGGTGAAATCGGCGCCCATCCCGCCGATAACCGCCCGTTTACATCCCTTGTCGCGTACCAGCAGGCTTGCCAAGATGATGGAGCCCCTGGAATAACCCACCGCGTCATATTCCCTGATTCCCAAAAAGCGGAGCAGGCCGATCAGGTCTTTCGCTTCCGCATTATTGGCGTAGGCCTCCGGCACCGTCGGCTGATCGGACAAACCGTTTCCCCGCAGGTCGGGCATAATGACCATGAACCCGTGTGCCAGCAGACTGTCTGTCAGCGGTTTATATTTCCAGTCGCTGCCGGAACCGGTGAACCCGTGAATCAATAACACCGGTTTGCCCCGGCCTTTTACTTCGTAATGGATTTTTACGCTGTCAAAAGAGGTGAAGTAACCCGAACTGTCGCTTTGCGCCCGGGCAGCATACGCGGACAACAAGCACAGAAGGGCAAGGACGGGAATCAGCCGGGATGTTTTCAAGGTGTATGTCATTTTAGATTGGCCTGATGTCTTGAAAGCGGATGGTTCGAACGAGGTACAGCCTCGCTTAATCGGTTTCGAACGAGGCGCAGCCTCGCTCGAGCAGGTGGGTAATTGTCTACTATGATTGCGCTCTCCAGGCGTCAATACTCCATTTGCCCCCGCCACCCGAAAGAAACAGTATTCCGAGCAGCACAAACATGAAGGGATGCTGGTCTTCGTACCATACCTTCCCGTGTCCCATGCCAAATGCTACCGTCAGCATGGCCAGGATAACGGGAATGACCGCGAAGCGGGTAGCGAAACCGGTCATCAGGCAGGCGCCGCCTGCAAACTCGGCGCTTTTGCCCAGATAAGCCATAAAAGCCGGTGCAGGGAATTGCAGTTCGGTCAGCCATTTGGCGTAGTCGGCCATGAGCGCCGGATCGAAAACCTCCCAGCCGTGGTACAGCACAAAAAAGCCGGTGACCATGCGCAGCAGCGCGTACACCGTTTCAAAGTTTTTCAGGGGGCGGGCAGAGAACCAGGTATTCATGAGGGCGAATATATGCCGGAGTTCCCGAAAAAGGGAATGCATGTAGAAGTGCGAACGAGGCGTAGCGCAGCCTCGTTCGAGCAGGGGAGTGAAACATAACTCTCAGGTCAAGTCTCGTTTATTACAAATTAAAGGTTGCGTTGAAATAGAACTTCCGTGAAAACCAACGGCTCACTTCGAGGTGTTTTCACTCAAGACTTCGAGGCCGCTTTCCCGGCACAACGCGGTGCGTGCAACAGCCGTGTTGTGCCGGGCGCTTGGCAGAAATTATTTCTTGGCAGGTTTATACATATCACACGAGAAGGTCCTGCTGGAACTGAATATCTCGCTGACCAGCTTCTGCGCGCTATCGCTCAACTTGCTGCCGGGAGCCCCGAACCAGTTCTGGATGCTCCAGGGAAACTGCTCGACAGCAGGATTAGCCTTGCTATCTGTATATGTGCTCATTATCCGGGATCTCAGATCATACTTGTAGTCGATGGCGTGACCGAATTCATGGATCACCTGGTCGAACGTCCGCTCGGTGTCGTCCCTATTGGCGCGTTTCCCGGCAGCGAAAGCGGCATTGCGCGTTTGTACGCCCTTTTTGCAGATCATTTGTTCGCTGATCCATAGATAATCAGGGGTTGTCCCTCCCCTTAATTCGTCACCCTCGTTACCACCCTTGTCATCCAGCCACATGGTACCTATCGGTTTAAGTTTGACCAACTCCGACCAGGGCTCTCCGTTCGTCAGGTAGATGATGTAACCATCGAATTTATTCTTCGGATACTTTGAGGAGAAGCGCTTGGTCATTTCGGTATAGATGTATTCCACAGCATCCATGGCAGACTTGCTGACCGCTCTTGAGCCCATGATCTTGATCTTGGGGCTTTCGAGCATTTGGCAGTAGGCCCAACCGTCGTCCGGCAAACACTCGATGCTGTTCAGCAGGTCGATGGCCTTTTTGGCGCCGGCAATACTGCTTTCGATTCTTTTTGGCGCTTCGACGCAGTTGAACTGACTGAGGTGGGCGCCAGGGCAGTATCCGTTGATATTCCCGCCCTGTAAGGTGATGCCAACCCTGCCCGTGAAGTAATTCTCCCATTCTTTGACTCCGCTTGTGACGATTGCCTGTTCGACATCGGAGAGCAAGGCTTCACCGCGGTGCGCCTTGATGAAGGCGCCGATATAGTTACAGGATGACAGGTGCTTCTGGCTGAACTCCTGGTAAACATCTTTCCAGGCGCGCCGACCGGTCGGCGCCGTTTGAGGTTTTTCCGGGTACCGGTACATGTTGGCAGAAAGTAATTGCAGGCCTGTTACGCAGGATTTACAGTCGGCGTGAAGTTGGTCGATTTCAGTCGTAAGGTCGCCGTCGCTCGACCAAAGCACACCGCTACCGCTGGAGGCCAGTTGGAGTGCCCCGCGCGGGTTCAGCGTGAGCTGGGCTCGTGAGTCAGCGTTCTAGGTGAGCGCAGACCAGAGGAAATCGCCGCTGGCGGTTTTGACTACAAGATTGCCGTCGGTTTGCATCTCAATGCGACCGGCGTTGCGATAGTTGGAAAACACCTTGTCGAGCCCCCAGACACGCTTGTTGGATGAGGTATTGACAACGAGGTTGCCGTCGGTTTGGAATAAGAGGTAATGGTCGCCTGATTTCGAGTAGTACTTCTTGCCTTTCACCAGAGTGGTCCCGCCGGATAAAGGAAGCGCTTTCTGCGCTTGCGCCATGACAAAGCAACCCATGAAAATCAGGAACATGAAGATAGAGGAGTGTTTCATTCTATTTTTGTTTACTATGGTTTTAACGCCTACTCTTCTCCGGATTTTCGGCTTCCTCCGATCGCCTGCAGAAAAACCTCACCGGGCGACAGGACAAAAATGCCCCCATCCCAAGTGACATTTTCCGTCAATCAGGTAGCAAAATCCGTCAAAATGAAGGTGAAAAGGGTAAAAACAGGCAGAAATGGCCGGAACCAGATGTCTCGGCTATCTGCAAGGGAAGTTCCCCGAATTGTTGTTTACGGGAAAAGGGCGGGTAAAATATACTCCTCCATCATCTTGTCCACCTGCGGGTGTCCGTAAGGCCTGTTATATGCCCTGGCGGTAATCACTATTGTCAATGGGAGGTCCTTAAAAATGAAAATCTTGTTTCCGCCATTCCCCGCACAATAGGAAGTCTCATATTCTATTCCGTTTACGGTGTACGTTTTATTCCAGAACAGGTATCCGTAAAACTCGTTTTGCCTTTCCGGGATTTGAATTTGCCTTGCCAGTGATTTGTCCACCCACTCGCCCGCTATTATTTGTTGCCCTTTCCATTGACCTCTGTTCTTGTATAGTTGTCCGACCTTGGCATAATCCAGCGAAGTCATTTGTAATCCCCCTGCGGTATTGGCAACATGCTGCGGGGTATATTGCCATTGGTAGTTTTTGATATTCAACAGTCCAAACAGTTTTTTATCGGCAAAATTTTCCAAACCTCCCGGAACGGCGGCATTCAAAATGTCGCCCAAAATAATTACGCCTGCCGTGAAATAATCCCACTGTTTGCCGTTTGTTTTAAGGCTGTCCATAGGTAAATCCAGCGCAAACTTTACCCAGTTATCGGTCGGGTACATGTTTTCTTCATTGCCGGGTGAATCGCTGTTGTTATCTGAACCGCTGAATGCCGAACTCATTTTCAACAGGTCCTTCAGTTTTACGCTATCTTTTATTGCAGTATAATTTGCAAAAGCCCTCAAATTGTAAAAAGTATTTAAGGTCTGGTTTTCACTTTCTATATGCCCGTCTTTTATGGCAATGCCCAGGAGTGCGGAGGTGAAGGATTTGCCTACCGAACGCGTGTCGTGTAAGGTATTTCTGTCTGCGCCGTTAAAATATTCCTCTATTAACAGGTTGCCGTCCTTTATGACAACAATGCTTGTAATGGCTTTGAATGAATTTTGGGCGATGCTTTTATTGAGTTCCCGGATTTTCTTTTTATCGTATTTTGATGTTGATATGTCCCAGTCACTATTGGTTGCAACAGGTTGGATTTCAATTTGATCTGCCGTTAATTTTGGCGTTTTAACGATCAGGCAGAGGTGGCCTTCAGCGATCAGTGCGCCAACTTTTGCTTCACTGTTCTCGCTGATTTTAATATAGGGCCGGATTTCAACGGCAAATTCATGTTTGCCGTCTGTCAATGCTTTTTCACCGCCATTTGCCTTAAACCGGTCAAACAAATAAATAGACCACCAGTCTCCTCCCGCCGTGTCTGTAAATGGTACCCGAAATGTCGTCGTCGTACTTTTTCTGAGTCCGCACCCGTGGTGAATATTTTCCTTATAAATGAGTTTACGGTCGACGAAAAACGAAAACTGGTAATTCCCTTTTAAATTCAGTTCCTGCTCGGTCAACTCGGGGGCAAGCCTGTGCATGTAATTTGTAATGGAATTATCCATAAAGACCCTGATGTTCAAATTACTTGCCGGCGTTAATTCAAACACAGTCAAAAAATCTGTTTCCCGATATTCCTCAAGGGGTATGTTTCCGGACATGAAAGTTATTCTGCCAACATTTGCCTGGTGCAACGGGTTTTTAATCCCGTCGGTTTGTACAATATCTTCGATCTGCCCATACAGCGTCGTGCAAAACAGGATACTAATGAAAAATGGAATTGCGGTGTGTTTCAATTGTTTGTTTTTTAGAACGTGTTCGGTTTTTTACTCGCTCCGCAGCGACTTCACCGGATTCGCCAGCGCCGCCCGAACACTCTGGAAACCCACGGTCAGAAACGCGATACCGATGGCGACCAGGCCCGCCCCTGCAAACAGCCACCACTGCAGGTCAACGTGGTAGGCAAAGTCGGCGAGCCATCGGCTCATGCCCCAGTAGGCAATGGGCGAGGCAATGACAATCGCCAGGACGACCAGTTTGAGGAAGTCTTTGGCCAGCATGGCCGTTATGCCGGCCACGCTCGCGCCGAGCACCTTCCGGATGCCGATTTCCTTCGTCCGCTGCTCTGCCGTGAACATGGACAGCCCGAACAGCCCAAGGCAGGAGATCAGGATGGCCAGTCCGGCGAAATACCGCGACAGTTTCGAAATCAACCGCTCCGAAACGTATTGGGCCTGGTAAGCCTCGTCCAGAAACCTGAAATTGAAGTCGAAACCGGGATTGAATTTCTGGTAAAAACTGCCCAGCCGGTCGAGCGTCGCCTTTTCCTCGCCGGCTTTGATCCTGACCAGAATCGTCGAAGTCTCCTTTGGCGAAAAGCGAAATACCATGGGCGCTATGGGCTCGTGCAGCGAGGTAAGGTGAAAATCTTTGACCACCCCGGCGATGATTTTCGGTTCGTTCCACATGGTCACCTTCTGTCCCACCGGATTTTTCAGGCCCATCACCCGGATCGCGGTTTCATTGAACAGCAGTTGTGATCCCTCGTCGGAGAATTCCTTTGAAAAACTGCGACCGGCGGCCAGCGGCAAATTGAGCAGTTCTATCAATCCGAAATCCACAGCCCGGACATTGAAGTCGATCAGGTCCTTTTCCGATTTGCCGGGCCATTCGATGCCGTATGTGCTCGAACCGCCAATGCCGGCGTTTTGCACGACCGTTTCCTGCATGGCCGATGCCTGCTCCACACCGGGGATTTGGCGAATTTCGGACAGGAACACTTCCGGATTGCTCCAGACCGTCCCCACCTTGTCGAAATACAACACGTTCGAGCGGTCGTAACCGAGGTTCCTGGACTGTACAAAGTCGAGTTGCCGGTAAATCACCCCCACGGCAAAGATCAGGATCAGCGATACCATGAACTGAAAGACCACCAGGCCGCGCCGCGCCATAAACTCGCCCGGTGAACGGTTGACTTTTCCTTTCAGCACGGCGGCAGGCTGAAAGCGCGACAGGTAAAACGCCGGGTAACTGCCCGCCAGCAAACCCGTCAGCAGCGCCACGCCGGTGGCAAGCGCCGCCAGTTCCGGGGTAAACGAAAGGGCCATTTGCTTCCCGGTCATCGTATTGAACACCGGCAGCAGCACGATGGACATTCCGAGCGCCAGCAACATGGCAAGCGTGGACATCACAACGGCCTCGCCGAGAAATTGCGCGATCAGGTTCCCCCGCGACGAGCCGACGGCTTTTTTGATGCCGATTTCCCTGGCCCGCACAGAGGCCTTGGCCGTCGAGAGGTTCATGAAATTGATGCAGGCGATCAACAGAATGAACAGCGCAATGATCGAGAACAGCCGGACGTAGGCAATCCGCCCGCCGGCCTGCACGCCGTCGACGTATTTTCCGTGCAAATACGCGCTCGAATACGGGCGCACAAAGCAGGTGAAAATGGTTCCGGGGTGGTAGTTTTTTACAAAACCGGCTATTTTTTCATTGAATTTGGGTGTGTCCGTGTCAGGTTTCAGCACCAGGTAGGTCTGGACGCCCTCGTTCCACCATTTCTGCCCGTTGGTCCATATTTCCTGCAAACACATGTCGTAGGAGAGCGCAAAATCAAAAACCAGGCTGTTGTTGACGGGCAGGTTTTCAAACACGCCCGACACCTGCGACTGCCGTTGTTTGCCGAATGCCTCCCAGGTTAGCGTTTTTCCGAGTGCCGCTTCGGTCGAGCCAAAGAGGCTTTGTGCCATTTTTTCGGAAATGACAATGCCGTTCCGGTCCGAGAAAAGTTGTGCGGACTGCCCTGCCTTCAGTTTGAAACTGAACACATCGAAGAAGTTGTGCGAGGCGAAAATGCCCAGTCGCTCCACCGATTTGTCTGCAAAAGTGAAGGTCAGGTTTTGACCGTGTTTTGCCAGGTTCAATATGGATACTGCCGATTCCACTTCGGGCAGATCCTTCGCCATGCTGACGCCAAGCAAACCCTGCGTGCCGTCGTGCACGATTTTTTTCCCGCCCTCCGAACTCAGTTCCATTACCTGGAACAGTTGCGCATCCCGGGCATGAAATTTATCAAACCCGAGCTCGTCGTTGATCCACAGGTAGATCAAAAAAGTACAGGTCAGGCCGGCCGACAAACCGAGCAGGTTGATGAAAAAAGTGCCTTTGAAACGCTTGAAGTTTCTGAAGATCAGTGCAATATTGTGTTGAAACATAGGTCGTTTTTGATCATTGCAGCAGTACGCTCATCCCGGTCAAGTTCTATCCATCTGCATGTACGGCATACCCCGTGCCGAAATGCTAAAAAACTGACGGTCAGTGCTTTGAGAAAAATATAATCGGATAGTGCTGTTCGGTTTCGGACGGTGGGGTGTGCGGGAGCGGACGGGGGGCGAAGCGTGGTAGATGGTTCAAACGAGGCAGAGCCTCGCCCGAGCGGAGTGGCTATTCTCATGACCACCGAGGCCGAACGCCCGGCCCGCGAAGCCATCGAAGCGCTGATGCAAAAAAAGATCCCCCTGCTTCCCCTGCCCGACGACCTGCCGGTCTCGGACCAACTCATCGAGGACGAGCGGTTCACCGGCCCCGAAATACAACTCAAATTACGGCCCCGGCCAACAGGGGCTTTCCACGAAAAGAAGGCTAAAAACAAAAAGGTGAACCTCGGCAACAAGGCGAAATTCCTGCGGGAAATGAAGTATAAGAAGCCGATCAAGAAAGGAGCAAAACGGAAGTAGGGAATTGGAAATTGGAAATTGGAAATTTTTTTTGTCAGCATCAGAATTTTCAAAATTTAGGAATTTTCAGAATTCTCCTTTTTCTGAAATTCTCTAAAATTCTGATGCTAACACTTTTCACTTCGCGTGCGATGCTCGGCAAAAGTTGGATTCTTCCATTTCTTGTTGACGGGACGCAAACAACGGCAGGAAAATATTTCTAAAGATTCAGCAAAAAACCGATAGTGAAATTCGCGTCCCAGTCAAACACAAACTGTTTGCAACCCGTCGCGTCAGCGATGGATTGGTAGATGTTGAGACCCGATTTTTGCTTCATGCCGTCGGGTGTGTAGTCAACTGGGGCATTCAGCACAGTATAGCGCTCTTTGCCATTGCGGACTTGTTTTGCCAATTCATATGAAACGCCCCCAATGATGAAGCAAGTGCCGCGGAGATTGATAGGAACCTGACTCGCTTTGGCCATCACATCTTGTGCAACCGTCGCGTCGGAGGTATAGTCTTGGTAATATTTCGCACCATAGGATACAAGCTTGCCGTTCGGCAGCCATGAGATCGTGGTGTTGCTGGAGCCGATATCCACGACGAAAGCTTTCTCCTGATAGTCCGTCGGCAAAACTGAGCGAAGGGAGAGTTTGGCTTCTTGTTGGGGTGTCACTTCGTTCACGAAATAGCCCATATGTTTGAGCGCGGCACTGATTTTCTGTGTCATAGCTTCTTTAGCAGCCCCGGAACTTACCACAAAATGGATATCCTTTGCACTCACATTGTAGCTCACTATGTCGGCTATGAAGCGTTTTAGACTGCTCTTGATGTCGTTTTCAGTAGCAAGATTTTCTTTAACAAGGCTTACGCCAAACTCTGCTCTTTCCAATTTCCAGTTTTTATTATGGTCAACTCTGATAACGAAGGAGTTGAAGCCAGTAACACCCAACTCTACTACGCATTGCAACTTGCCGCCAATAGGTGTAGGAGCAGTGTAGATAAAGGGAGTGGGTGTGAAAGATCGGAGATTAAAATTGCTTTTAGGGGGTGCAGAATTAATTTCTGAACCCTTTGAATTCGAAATAGGTTCTTCGTTGAATATTTTTGGTAAAAGCCACAAACCAGATAACAAAATGATACCAGCAACAATAAAATACAACCAAGATACAGGCTTAGCATCATTTTTCTTTAGTTCTTTAATTTTATTATGCGCTTCGCGGGCATACTCGCCTTGCGGGTATCGGGCGAGGTAGTGCTCATAAGTAGGAATGTCATGCCTGCCAGCTGCTTGCTGCCATGCTGCTTGTTCAGCCTCCTTCACCTTCCGGGCTTCGGCGTCCAGGGCAGCTAATCGTTCTTGCTCCTGCGCCCGGCGCAATTGGGAAAGGCGTTCGTTTTCAGCGCGCTGCTTGGCTTCTTCTTCTCGGCGAATCTCTTGTTGGCGTTGGTGTTCGGCAGCCAAAGCGGCTTCCTCGTGGACGCGTTTTTCCTCTTCTTTTTGCTTTCGGGCTTCCGCCTCGCGCTGTCCTTCCGCCTGCTGCATCAACTCAATCGTCCTTTTTACTCCGGCCACCACATCCAGCCAGGCATCGTCGCGCTCGCGCCAGTAGTGGCTGGTCACGGGTTTGCCATCGGTGGGCAGCACCTGCAAGCGGCTGATGACAGGGTCGTCGCTAAAAGAGCAGGGGCGCACAATGACGGGCAGCACTTTTGTTTCGCCTTTTTCGTGTCGGCTAAGCGCGTATTTGATCTCCTTTTCGTGGATGTAGGCAGAGTTGTAGTACGCTGCGCTGACAAGGATGAGAATGATGTCTGCGGTGTCGAGGTTTTGCACGATTTCCTGCTCCCAATCCACGCCGGGGTTGATCTCGCGGTCACTCCAGACCTTGATGCGCCCGGCATATTCAAGCGGGCGCAACTGACCGCGCAGTTCTTCGAGGTACTGCGCGTCTTCGCGGGCGTAGATGGTGAAGATTTTGTACGGCTGCGGCATTCGATTGTTGAATGTTATGAGGCAAATGTACGGCGAAACACCAGTCTCGCAACCCGCGCGTGGCGAAACTGGTGTTTCGCCGTACAGTGCACAAAAAAAGCGGCTCCGGTGTCCCAAACACCGGAGCCGCTCCATTTTATGAAAGAGAAAAACTCACCGCACCACCCGCACAAACCGCCCGGTCTGCCGATCGCCCCGCTCGTTAATTGCTTCGAGGTAGTAGATTCCGGCAGGCCAGCCGGTCGGCAATTCAAGCGTTAAAATATTCGCTTTGACAGTTGTCGTCCGGTGGTGAAGTTGCCGGCCAAAAGCATCTGTCACACGGAGTTTAACCTGCTGGTTTTCCCAGTCCGGAAGTTGCAAACCAAGTACATCCAAAGCAGGATTTGGGAAAATGCTCAGTTGCTTGCCGGAGGAGAACAGTTCTTTGGTTTTTACAAGCATAGGATCGTATACAAAAACGGGCGTGGCGCCCTGAAAACCAGTGAACCACAGGCGGTTGTCACGGTCCACGAACATATCGTAAGGTTCGTTGCCAAATCCGGGTTCGAATCCGGGAGGCAACAAAAGACTCCATTCCCCACCGCGCAACAAAGCGACATTGGCAGAAAGCCCAACCGGATTAAAGCCGATATACATCCCGCCTGCCTTGTCAAATGTTATCCGGTAAATATCATCAGAAGGAATGTCGGAATTGGCAGTGGTGTAGCTTGTCCACGTTGTGCCGTCGAAGCGGGCAAGCCCGGCATCGGTGGCCAACCACACGGCCCCATCAGGGGCAACAGCCATTTGATGCGCGAATGTGAAGGGTAAACCGGTGTTCGCAAGGTCAATATTTTCCCAGCTGACGCCGTCGAATTTCAGCAATATACCACCGTTGGAAAGAAACCAGGAGGTGTTATCGGGCCCAAAAGCAATGGAAATGATGAATTTGTCGGTTGGCAGGGAAAGTATGTTTCCCGGGAAATAAGTCCATTCGCCCGCTTTGTACCGGATTAAATTCGTCGTGACAGCACCACCCATAATGCCTGCAAACCAGACGGTTCCTTCAGCATCTGAATTGACGGTCCAGTAATCCGCTATTTGGGGGTAGGCCAGTTTGACGTCGTTGAGCACGCTCCACGCCGTGCCGTCAAAGCGCAGGATATCTCCCCCTATCATGCCGAACCAAACATTGCCCAACACATCGCCTTCGGCAGTAAATGCTTCATCGTATTGGACGATGGCGCCCAGTTGAGAGGGGCTGAATGTTTGCCAGACATCTCCTTCTTTTTTTGCAATGACTTCATCATTTTCCGCAAAAGCGCCGCCAAACCACATATTTCCTGCCGCATCTTGCGCTATTGCATACACTGCTCCGGGCAAATCGGGCGCGTTGCCGCCGAAAGCCATTCTGTTCCACATTTGGCCATCAAACCTGGTCAAGTCGCAAGAGGATGTCCAGAACCAGAACTGTCCGGCGCCATCAACGGCAGGTCTGATTTTATTAGTGGGTATTTGCAACAGGGTACAGCCAACATCTGCATCCAGGTAGTGTGTCCAGACAGCGCCGTCGAGCACAGAAATACTTTTTGTAAAGGTTATCCAGAGCCTGTCCTGCTCGTCAATGACCACATCGACAGAAAAACCTACGCCCGGAAGTCCGATATCGGCAGGTGCATAATCTGTCCAGGTGTTGGCCTCAAATTTAGCAAACCTGTTCGTGCCTTCTGTCACCCAAACGATGCCCGTAGACGTCACTGCGACGGATTTACAACTATTTAAGCCCGCAATACCTGTATTGGCTGCATTGTAAACAGTCCAATCGACGCCATCCCAAACAGCCAGCCCGGCATTGGTGGCGAAATAGGTTTTGCCGCCGGCGCCAAAAGCGATATCTGCAACATTGTCTGAAGGAAGTCCCGAGTTCGTCGTTTTCAGGGTCGTCCAGGTGTTGTTTTCAAAAATAGCACATCCCAAACTGCCCGCTGCCACGCCTATTCGTCCGTCCGGCGAAGCCCTCAGGACCCTGGCATTCGTGCTGGAAAACGATAATCCCGTCTGGGTCGAATCCCAGCCCGACCAGTTATTGCCGTCATACCTGGCAATACCTCCGGAATGGGCTACCCACCAGTTTTCACCATAGTCTACCGCTACCCGCACGGCCCGTTGAAAGGGGATCCCTGAGTTAAGGGCATCGTAGATGGTCGGGTTGCCCAAAGTGTCGAACCGGGTAAGGCCAAAATCTGTGGCGACCAGGATGGTATTTCCACGGGCAGCGAGGTCATTTGCAGTAGTATTGGGGTAAAATTGCTGCCAGGATGCATTTTGGCCTGTCAGGATGGTTGTCGTAATAGCGAAGAGGAAAGTAAACGTTTTTGACATCGTGCAATATTTTTGGTGATGCGAATAGGTCGTTGCTGGTTTTTACTGCTTCAAGACCGGGTATGTCAGGCGACCATGCGCACAGGCGACCGTCAGCACATATTGCCCCGCAGGCAAATCCGCAACCTGGATAAAGGTATTGAAATCCGATTGTCCGTTCACCGTTTCCCGGCGAACCAGGCGACCTTGCATGTCGTTGAGCAGGAGAAGATAGTCTGCCGTTTTTTCAGATGTTACTTTGACCTGTAAAATATCGCTCGCGGGGTTGGGCGAAACCGATACTTCTGCTTCAAAAGGGGTTGCCGAAAACAATCCTACAAACGGGCTGCCCGTGTACTTGAAGAGACGGGTTGGGTGATCCAGTTGCTGGAACTCGCCGGCCCAGCCGGTGTTGCTATCGAGGAAAGTAGGCCAGCCGATGATTTCGCCGCTGCTGATCTGTTGCCAGGTAATACCCCGGTCGGGACTCAACCAGGTTTCGAAAGGGCCGCTGAGGATGCTGTTTTTTGTGATCCCCATCACGATGAAAGACGAATTGGGGATGTATTCTATTCCCAGCAACCTGAATTCACCATTGAATGGCGTGATATTGGTCCAGTTGGTGCCGCCGTCGGCAGTGTGCGCTATGATGGAATTGTGCAGATCGAATGTACTGACGAAGCCATTGTTCGGGTCAGAGAAAGATATGGCATTGACTGCCGGCAACGGCGTTTGTGCGACCAGCCAGGTAAGGCCTGCATTTTGCGAGCGAAAAATCCGGCCATTGCTGGTGCCAAACCATATGGTATTGTCCAATACATCTCCCGTATTGTTAAAGCCGAATTCGCCGGGCAAAGGGTCGGGAATATTGGCGCCCGGTACACGCTCCCAAAAGAGCCCGCCATTTGAAGTGGTGTATATTTCAAATTCGCCGTCGCGCGGGTCGCCGACGACGCAGGCTTTGGCAGGCGAAAAAGCGTGTATATAATCGGGCCAGGACACAACCGGATCCCAGCCGACCGGCGAAAGCGTCCAGGTCTGGCTGCCGTCGGTGGTTTTGAGCGTTTTGGCATTGCCAAACTCGTCGAGGCCGCTGATAAAAGCCGTATTTTCATCTATGACACTCATATTGGCAATGAAAGGCAGGTCGCCGAGCGGCACCAGGGTAACGCTCCAGTTGGCGCCGCCATCCACCGTGCGGGCCATGTAAACCGGTGAGGGCCCGAAAAACCCATACAGCGAATCGTTCACTTCGAATTTGACGCCAACGGCCCAAATTACATTTTCGTTGAGCACTTCGATGTCGGCAATACCGATGGTGTCGCCAAAAGGCGGGTTGTAGGCAGTCCAGGTTGTTTGGGCGTATACAGGGGCTGTCTTGAAAAGCAGAACGAATGCAAACAACAACAGAAGGGGATAAGGAAGATTTTTCATTTTGAGAGAGAATGTTTAGGCGTGAAACTTTTTTGCTGTTCGGACAAACAGCCGAAAGCACAGTACCGCCAGATATCTCTATCTTAACAGGTTGCCGAAAAAAAATTTTGATGCCGTTCCCGAAACTCACTCCACTACCACAAATCCCGCCCAGTAGTACGGTTCGTAGTGCTGCCGCCGCATCTCGTCCTGTGCGGCACGCAGCGCCAGGCGGGCGGGCAGTTTTTCAGTCAGGAGTTTTCCGTAAAACACCGTCATCAGTTCCTGGGTCTGGTAGTCGGGCACCTGCCACAGCGACATGACGAGGGTTTTGGCGCCGGCAATTTTAAAGGCCCGTTGGAGGCCGTACACGCCCTCGTTGCCTTCGATATGGCCCAGGCCGGTTTCGCAGGCGGAGAGCACCACCAGTTCGGTGTTGCGCAGATCGGTCTGGCTGATCTCGTAGGCGGTCAGGATGCCGTCTTCCCGGTTGCCGAGGGGGCGACCGGTTTTCCAGGCATAGTTGGCGCCGGCGAGAATGAGGCCGGAGCGGATCATGGGGTGGTCGGAAAGTTTAAATACAGGCTCTTCCGATGACATGTTCTGGATTTGGGATCTCGGGTTGCTCGAGGGATCGGGAAAGAAGAAGCCGTGCGTAGACAGGTGCAAAATGCGCGGAGAAGCCCCCGGTTGCCCGATTTGCTTGAAAGACTCCTCGGTGGCCTGCCAGCCTTTAAGCGCTACAACGCTTACGCCCGACCGTGATAATGATGCACTGATGTTGTCTGCTTCCTTTTCGGACCATTTCAGAAAATCCCAGGCATCGCCGCGAAGGGTGGAATCGGTTTGGGCAAACGACAGGCCGCGCAAGCCGTCAGTACTGCCGGCCTGCTGAACCCGATAGACCGTACTGTCCATATCAAACTGGATACCGCCGTAGATCAGAGCCGTGGGTGTCTCGTTTGCCGATACACGCCGGCCTTCGGTAACCAACTGGCGCGTACTACCGAGTGCAACCATATCGTGCCGGTCGGAAAGCACGGCTTTGGGTCCTGTCGGCAGGGCAGCCAGGTTCAGGCGGTGCAACAACCCGTCGGGGGAATAGTACACCGTGCGCGTGTCTGCCAATTGTGATTCGAGCGGCGACCAGAGCAGCCGATACAGGGCGTCATTGCCGTAAAGTTCGTTGACCTGATCGTTGTTTATCTTTTTGTCGGCTGCCGGCAAAAGGGCTTTGAGTTGTTTTTCTTCGCACAGCGGGATAAAGACAGGGTGTTGTATGCCGGGTTTCAGGAGCAGGGCAGCGTAGAGAACGCTGTCGGTCAGTTCGGGAGTGTAGTAGGTAAAGTGGATAAACTCGAGTGCGGCTTCGTTGGGGCGGAGCGTGGATTGCACTTCCTGCCAGGTTACCTGGCGGATAGCGTCGCCAAAACCGGATATCGCGCGGGCGAGTTCTTTTTCGAGAACGTTCGCTGCTGATTCGAGGCCGGGTAAATTTTTCTGTTCGATAAGCGGTTTGGTATATTCATTTTCCAACCGCCGGTAATAGGAAACCAGTAATTCAACTTTTTTTTGGGTATTGGTATCCCGATGGTTCTTTGTCCTTATGTTGAGCAGGGATTCGAGGGCAAGCCCTTTATAAAAAAGGGCATTGTCAAAATACAATCCTTTTGTATCCAACAGTATTCCATTAGTCTTTTGAATAAAAGAATAGTATTCGTCATATCTTGTTGAAAGTGATTTCAGATAGGTCGTCAATTCCTCCAAAGAAGAATACCGGGTCGCTCTGATGCATAGTTTTCTGTTCAATAAAGCAAGTTCGTCGAAAAGCGGCCGGGCATCCGCATAGCGCATTCGGGCATAATATAACCTTGCCAGATTGCTTGTTATACTGGCAACGTCGGGGTGTTCCTTGCCATAGTTGCGTTCATAAATTAATTTTGATTCAATATAATTATGCTCTGCTTCTGTCCACTGTTTCTCTTTGTAAGCAATCTCACCAAGTCCGCTCAAAGTAGCAGCAAGCAGCGAATGATCCTTGCCGAGGTATTGTTCTCTTATTTCTTTCGCCTCTGTCATTACTTTTTTTGCATCCGAAAGCCGCCCGGTTTCCATATATAGTTTTCCAAGATTACTCAAACTGACGGCATAATCCGGGGTAGTTTTCCCCGCAGAAGATTCCTTTAACGCCTTGCCTTCAAGGAGGAATTTTTCAGATTCTTCAAATCTTTCCATTTTTCGATACAAGATCCCAATGTTGTTAAGAATCATACCATATCTGACAGATTGTTGGCCGTTTGTCTTTTCATATATAGACTTGGCTTCAAACAACAAATTCAGTGCTTCTTCGTACCGGCCCAATTGGGAGATCAGATTTGACAAATTAATTAAATTACCGGCATAAGCGGTATTTTCTGTGCCTAATACCCGTTTCCGTATTTCGATTGCTTGCAAATAGTATGTCTCGGATGTTCCATATTCACCCAGGTTGCTATACAGCATTGCTAAATTATTCAAGGTAGCCGCGTAATCCCTTGTATCCTTTCCCAATATTTTTTCCTGAATATCTTTTGCTTCCAGGAGTAATTTTTCCGCCGCTTCATACCTGCCTAGTGTATTGTAAAAAGTTCCAAGGTTAATTAGCCCTACAACATAATCTCTGTGTTCTTTACCATAAATTTTTTGAGTGATGGCTTGCGCTTCTAAAAAAAGCGGCTCGGCTTCTTCATACCTGCCCGTTTCCACACAGAGCGTGGCAATCTTTGTCAATACCATGCAATAATTTATGTTTTCCTTGCCATATATCTTTTCACGTATGGAGAGCGCCTCCAGGTACAGCGGTTCGGCCAGGTCCGTTTTTCCATAACTTTGGTAGGCTCTGCCCAGCGTAAACAGACTGGTTGCATAACTTTTATGATTCTTCCCAAGTGCTTTTAAGGCCAATTGTTTCGCCGCTTCTCCATGCTGCACCGCTTCGTCAAATGACTTTTTGTTTGTCAGATTCCAGGAAATTTCCGACAAACTATCCACCCCCTTCGCCACCGCCGCCGTATCCACGACCTGTGTGAAACCCGAAAAAGCAGAAAACAAAAAAGCGCAAATACAGATGGTCTTTTTCATGTAATGTATGTTTTGAAAGGGTAAAATGGTCACTTCAAATCCTGCAGCAGGCGCTCCGCGTCGGCCCGGCGGGGCGAGCCGGGGTCGGCAGAGATACGGCGCAGCAGGGATTCGGCCTCTTTGGTGCGACCGGCATGGAGGCGGCTGAGGGCCAGGTACCATCCGATCTGGGCGCTGAAGCGGGAGTTGTCATTCCGGAGTATGTTTTCCAGCAAATCACCGGCCGCGACAGATTTCCCCGTAGCCAGCAGGCAGTTGGCTTTGAGGAACAGGAGGTTGTCGTTGTTTTTTGCGGAAGCGCCAAGCGAATCGAACGCGGCCAGGGCTTCGCGATAGTCGCCATCCCGGTATAGTTGCAGGAAGCGGTCGGAAGGCGACTGTTCGGCCTCTCCCCGGCGTGCGGGTTCCAGTGAAGGGTCTTTGTACGGCCGAAACTGCGCCGCGAAAATCCGTTGGCGATCAGGTGTTTTTGGTGCGGGATCAGGTTGTTTTTCCGGGGGTGACACGGCGGGTACGGTGTCTGTTGTAACTGGAGTGTTGCGGTTTTCAATTGCCGGCGCCTGGGCAGCCGGGTTGTTTGACGTTACCCACCACCATACTGCCCATACGCCGAGCAACACCACCAACGCCCCAACTCCCCGCCACAGCCGGCGGTTGCCCGGTTTGTCCATATCGGCATCCAGTTCCCGCCCCTTTGCTGCCAGCCGCGCCCGCAGCATCGCGGCGCCCTCCAGACGGACGGCCTCCAGAGCATCTTCATGCAATTGCACTGCTTCGCGGAAGGCCGTGTCGTCAGCCAGTCGGCGGCGGAATTCAGCGAGTTCCACCGCATTGAGTGCGTTGCGATGGTAGCGTTCGATGAGTTCGTGGTCTTGATCTTCCATGGTTGGCTTGGTCAGACGATTGCTGCCCGGGCGGTTTTAATTAAGTCTTTTAATCGTTTGAGACAACGCGACAGGGTGGCACTGGTCGTATTGGTGTTGTTATGCTCCCACTCCTGTTGTATTTCTTCGATGCTTTTTTCCATGAAATACCGCTGCACCAGCATCTCCCGGCATTGGCCCGATATCGTTTTCATGGCGGTGTGCAAAAATTCTCTTTTTTCCGAATGGCCGTGATTTTCAGGAAAATCGCTCCAGGAAATGTCGTGTCGGAGCACTTCATCGATCTTGTCCTTCCAAAGAATGCGTTTTATTTTGCGACGGTCATTCAGGAGGCGTTTGTACCCCACAGAAAACAGCCACACCCGGGCCTCGTAGCGCAGGGTGGTCAGTTTTCCCGACATCACCTGCGTATAAAAGGCAATCACGGCATCCTGCCAGGCATCCTCCAGGTCATGCCTGTTGACATCGAAACGGCGGCCGGCCCAACGGAAAAAATCTGCCCGGTAACGCGTGTACAAGTCTTCCACTGCCTGCATCTGGCCAGAGCGGAGCGCATCTATGACGTCGTCGTTGTGGAGGCGGGGCACTTGCATGGGGGCGGAGGACCGCTTTTTAGTGCCAATGTATTGAGTTTTGTATCGGGTTGTCAAGTTTTTTTTGGCATGCCCCTCGTTTACCGGTACCACATTCGAAGATAAACCCTTCCCGTTTCTCCACCGCGCGAATGATGCAGAAGTCTCGCCGTGCTGCCTGTTTTTACAGGAAAGTTGCCGGCGGGCGTTTTTACCACACGTTTCAATCTGCCAGCAGTTTCTGTATTCGTTTTGTCGGCCCGGGGCACAGCGTTTTGTGGCAATTCATGCAGGCTGTGGCCATGAGTTTAAACTGTTCGGCAGCCAGGGCGGGCGAGGACTTTTTGAGCATTTTTACCGATTCGATGTAGGAACCGGCCAATGCTTTATACTCCGGCGATGCCACTTTTTCCGGCTCGGTGGCGGCGGCAGTGAGTATTTTTCTGGCGTCTGCTTTTAGTCTGGGCTTTTGGCCGAGCGCAATTTGTTGCCTGGCAAGCGCCGCGTCATTGTAGAGTTCGTTCATCAAAACGGCCAGTTCACTGCTGCCGTTGGGGTTGGTATAGTTTCCTGTGGCGGTGTTTTCCTGGACTGTTGAACAGGAGAGCACGAACACGGCGGCGAGGATGGCTAAGGCGGTGGTCTTCAAGTACATGGTGACGCAATTTTCGGACAAATCTAGAACAATTCGACCGTATCAGTTTGGTTGCCGTAATCGGTGGCGGGCAGTATTGGGGGGGGGAGATGGCCGGGAGGCAAAGCCTGATAGATTGTTCAAACGAGGGGCAGCCTCGCTTGAGCGGGTAAGTTAGCCTTTTAACTGTTCAATTAGCGTATCCAAATTGATCTTGTGTTTGTTAATGTCGCTTCGAATCTTTTTGCAGAGCTCATCATCAAAAGTGATTCCTTCTGCTTTATTTCTGAAGAATTCACGCCCATTCTCATCAATATCTAATACCGCATGTGCAAACTGATTTCTTATGTTGATAATCTCAGCCTTAAAATCACTAATGAAGTTCTCAAAGCCATTTTTGTCGATAATGGCTCCAATAGCACTAGCCCTTTGACTTGCGGAAAGCATTAAAGGGTCTCCAATCACCTTATCTAATCGGCTATTGCTCTTATACTTTTCAGCTTTCCCATGTTTTTCGGAATAAAATGAAATGATTGAATCAAAAATAAACTCAATTATTTCAGGGTCACTTGTTTTTCTCAGATATGTATCCAGAATATCTAGGGTGATCTCATCCAAAGTACTAGTTTCATGCATAATCATACCTCTCATAACAACTATATGCTGAAACTTTTTGATTGTTAAATCGATCAGATTAATGGCTGATGTCATAAGAGCCTCTTGGTGTGGAGCAGTCATTCTGTTGGTCTCAACAAAAGTAATTCTATCCAACTTGTATGTATCTTTAACTTCTTCACGTGCAGTGTAAAATAAGATTTCTGTAAAGATCGAGTTATCTCGAACAGCCTTCACTATCATATCGCCATCTCTCGTTTGACCTTCTTTCTCTTTGAGATTGTAATCAGTCATTATCAAGTCAAAAGAAGAGTCTAAGTGGTTAAAGAATTCACCCTCTGTTGAGACAGCGACTATTTCCGGGATAAAGCCTTGATCTGAAAGATACCTTTTGAGTTCGTTGTGATATTCGTCCTCGATGAATAGTTCTTCGATTTTATCATCTAACCAGAGAATTTTGTAGGTAAGCTTCATGGCAGTGTGATTTTAAATGTGGTCCCATTTTTTAATTCCGATTCTACGGTAATAGTACCGTTCATTTTGTTCACAATGATGTCTTGAACTTGGTATAATCCAATGCCAGAGCCATCAGTCGTAGTAAAACCCAAATCGAAAATCTTTTCAAGGTTCTCTGGCTTAACCCCTTGACCGTCATCTGCTATCAGAATTTGAAGATTCGAATTAGCCTTCATAAAAATGAACTTCAGAGATGAAGCCTTTGCCTTCTCAGCATTTGAAATAAAGTTATCTAAAACTGTCGTTATTTCAAGTGGCCTAATTGATTTGATAAATAAACAGCCATTATCTTCAATGCTAATTTTTAAATTAGTGTCAATTACCGCATCTTGATGTATATAAACTTCATTTAGATAATCCATCATAAAGTCAACCAAATTAGTTTCTATTTCTGATGCTTTTAAGTTGAAATTGGCCTTAGTGATAAAGTTGGCAATAGAATTAATCTTGGAGGTTTCTAACGAGATCACCTTTATGTACTTCTTTGTGGCTTCATCTAGGGTTTTGAGATCAAGTTTTTTCATCAAAAGCTTTAGATTTCTGTGGATACGGCTCGATGAGTGAAAAACCTGATGTTGCATAGCAATAATACGTTCTTTATCCGTGCCAATTAATGCACCTTGAAAAGCACCTTTCTTTATCTCTTTTTCTAGGTTTTCAGCCAGTGCTTCGTTTTCAATCAGCTTATCAAATGCTTCACTTTCTGCTTCATCCTTCGCTTTTTTAAGTTGTTCAAGTTTTTCACTCGTCTGCCTTACCCTTTCAAGAATATCCTTCTTATCGAATACCTCATTTTCAAGCGCTTCTGATATATGCCTTAGAGATTGCTGAACAGATTTTTCACTCTTTTGCTCAAGAATTTGAAGAATATCAGGTGCTAATTCAACGCTCTTAATGTTTTTTCCAGAAGAAATTGACTCAATTAATTTAAGAAGATTTTCATTAACGTTTTTTGTTTCAACTTTTTCGCCTTCACCTTTAGTAAATGATTCATTGAAATTGATAAAATCTTCTTCAGATAAGAAATTACCCCAATCCACTATATCAATGATATACCTTTCAACACGTTTAAGGTTTTGATAAAACCATTCAGTAAGCTCGAAGTATTCCTTTGTTTTTAAAAGACCATCCCCACGACTTGTAGTCTCACGAAGTTCATTATTAGGCTCATTAATCGAAATGTATCCAATTATTTCACGTGTACCTAAATATCTCGAGGGTCCTTGTACTTTTCTATTGTCTATTTTAAAAGGGTCTTCACCACGTTCTCCATAAGGATATATTCGAACTCCATTTTTATAAACGAAAATATGCCCGTAGTTAACCGGCTCTACTCCCATTCTTCTTGTAAATGTTGATTTAGCTGATCGATTAAGGAAATATATTTCGAGGTCTACGTTATAAAGGTCAGAGAAGGGGTTTTCTTCAATGATCCTATATACTAGCTTACCTCCTTCAATCAATGAAGTTTCAATTTCGTTACTCTCTTTACTTGATACTTTTGAAACAATTTTAGTTGTTTTAAGATCAAGTGTTTCAAATATTAAATTTTGTATCTTCCCATTAACAATTTCTCCATATTCACTTCTGCTTTCATCCTCACGTTGTTCATCAGGTACAATAAGTTCAATTTCAAACTGGTCATTTTCCGGCTGAGTGTTCGGGTTGATTAGTTTAGCAAGATCACCTTTTAACTTTAGAAGTTTTTCACGATTCCATTCGCTTTTTAGATTAGTGATTTCCAAGACGGTTCCGTGTTCCAAGCCGTAACTGCTTTTATTTATTGTATCATGCAGAACACTTATATTGACAAATTCATCTTTGATGTCTTCTTCGAACTTATCCCATTCAGTAAGTAATGTTTCTACTTCCGCGTTCTCTCCATTTTTGATTGTTTCAAGATAAAGCGTGCCGCCAAGGCGATCACAAGAGAACCGACCTATTCCTTTTGCACCTGCATAAGCTCTTTTTACTTTAATTTTATCTCGGTAATTATAACTTTCTTCTTCAGTTCCTTCTTTTTTAGCGGAATAGGCAACAAATAACCACTTATTGATTAAATCATCGTAGTTCATGCCTTTGCCGTTGTCCTTAATGACAATTTTTGCATTTGGGGTATTTATCTGATCAAATAGTATTTCTACCCTTGAAGCATGAGCGTCATAGGCATTCTTTACTAACTCAAATATGGCAATATAGTCGTCACTAATCAGGTCACTCCCAATTATATTCTTTAATGCTGCACTAATTCTAAATTTAAGAGGCTTTTGCATTCTATCTTACTATTTGGTTTAGAGTTAAACCGACTTGTTCTCCGAAGAGGGGAGGGATTGCATTCCCTATTTGAGAATATCTGGGAACTTCTTGAGTCCTTACTTTACCTCCTGTTGTATACTTTCCTTTGAATTCATACCAATCCTTAAAAGATTGAATTCTAGCATACTCACGGACCGTAAAGATTCTTGGCTCGCAATAATGAAGATAATCGTCGGGAAGGGTCGTTATTGTAGATGCTTGAGTATTTCCATCAAGTGGGATCAGCGTATGTTTTTTAATGCCGTATTGCTTTTTTAATTCCTCATCAAGTGTCTTATTTTTTTTCGCATTGGCAAGAATATGTATAAACCTCTTACGTGTAGTTTCCTGATGATTTGAAAATCTGTGGCTATCAGGAATCGAATTGACATTTTGGCTTCTCATGTAATTTTGGTACTTGGATTGAATGTTGCCATATATCCCAGCCTTAAAACCAATTGAATCCGGAGAGTCGACTTGACCGTGAGAGTATAAAAGATCTGAAATTGCTTCTTCTAAGGTAGTAGTCATCGAAATACCATTAGAGACAAGAAAAGATTCTCTATTCGCTCTAAGTTGTTCAAAAAACAGTTGGGGTTTTGATGATCTTGTAATATTCTTTCTTATTCCGAATAGAAGAAACCTCGTCCTCTTTTGGGGCACTCCATAATCGGCAAAATTTATTAACTGCCCGAATACATTATAACCAGGACAGTCTTGGACATTTCTTTCTAAAGCTTCCGTCACATACTTTGAATAAATGCGCCCCTTGATTTTATTTCGGTCAAATTTCTCAGTAAACCCCTTAACATTTTCGAAGAAAATTATTTTGGGCTGAACAATTCTAATAAACTTTATATAACTATCGATTAGTTTGTTCCGGTCATCCTGTTCATTGCGTTTACCTGCTGACGAAAACCCTTGGCATGGTGGCCCCCCTACTACTAAGTCAACATTATTTCTTAATCCCTTTAGTTCAGTCGAGTAAGATTTTAAAATGAAATTAATGTCGTGGTTGGTTTGTGGCAGCCAATCAGGCCAATCAAAATGTTTCTTCTTGTGAATTAAGTTATGCTCAAGAGTCAAAAAAGCATCTCTGTTTTTTTCTATGGCAAATAGGCCTTTCCAGCCTGACAGATGAAGTCCTAAAGACAAACCACCACATCCAGCAAAAAGATCAATATAAGTATTCTGGTTCTTCATACTAGCAACTTGACCTCATTTAAAATTTCGATTGGTTCTACATCAATTACAAGTGCAATCAAATAGAGTTCTTTGGCTTTCAAATGAGTAGAAGGGTTGTTGGTGAGTTCACTCATTCGAGAGCGACTGATTCCCGTTCTATTTGAGACAGCAGTCTTGCTGATAGCCTTTTTCTCTAAAAATTCGCCTAATCAAGTCATATTAGTTTCGAAAATTCGATGCAACATATGAAATATATTCCGTTAGTTTAGAAATTCTAAACTTTATTAAAGTGTCAGATAAATCGTCTTCTTTTCAGATAGCAGACAACTATTACACTACCATATCAAACGATTAATCAAACCCCACATTTTGTCGGTGCCTACACTCCACTACCCACCACAACGCCCTTGCTCCCCCAAATAAACCGGGAGCAAGGGCGTTGCAAACAAGGGGTACAGGTATCGAAGAGTCATCCAAGCGTTATTTTCCTGCGATCAAATATAGGCCATTATTCCATACCCTCCAAATGGTATAGTCCCAAACGTGCAGGACTGTCGTGCATCTGACTATCTGTGGCATTTGGGCATATACGCTTAGTGGCGGGGTGACTCAAAGTCACCCCGCCACTCCGACGAAACGCTGCCAAACATCACTCGCTCCGCAAACTCTCCACCGGGTTCGCCAGCGCCGCCTTCACGCACTGCACGCCTACTGTCAGAAATGCCACGGCTGCGGCCAGCGCGCCCGCTGCCGGGAATACCCACCAGTCGAGCGGTACGTGGTAGGCGAAATTGCCGAGCCAGGTGTGCATGGCCCACCAGGCGACAGGTGTCGCCAGCACGAAGGCAATACCCACCAGCAGCATGAAATCGCGCGACAGCAGTCCGACCACCCCGCCCACGCCGGCGCCCATGACCTTGCGGATGCCGATCTCCTTGGTGCGCCGGCTGACCGTAAACGTAGCGATGCCGAACAGGCCCAGGCAGGCGATACAGATCGCCAGCAGGGTGCCGGCGCCCATGATGCGGCTCATCCGGAGTTCCGGTTCGTACAACTTGTTGAGGTCGTCGTCGAGGAAGGTATAGGTAAAGGGCTGGTTGGGCAACAGGGTTTTCCAGGCGCTCTGCAGGGCGGCGAGGGTTGCCGGCAGGTTTTCCCGGGAGACCCGGAACGAGAACTTCGGGGTGGGGGCGTCTATCGATGACCGGTCGGATGCGATGCGGTTCAGGGCCACCGGGTCGTAGGCCAGCACCAGCGGCGCCACCTTCTGGTGCAGGGAGGCGAAGTGGAAGTCCTTCGCCACGCCGATGATCTGGAAGTCGCGGAATGGCTCCTGCAGAAATTTGCCCACCGGGTTCTGTATGCCGAATTCCCTGGCGTAGGCTTCGTTGATGATGACCGATTTGTCGATGTCGCCGTAATTTTTGGAGAAGTTGCGGCCGGCTGCCAGGTCGATGTGCAGCGCCGGGATAAAGTTTTCATCCACCCCGTTGAGCGAAAACGACCGGAACTTGTTGGTGGAGGCGTCGGTGTAGCCCAGCGTCGTCCAGCCCGGCGTGCCGGGGGAGTGGTTGGAGGTGGTCACGTTGCGCACGGCGGGTATACCGGCCAGTTCGGTTTTGAACAACGCAGCCAGCCGCCTGCTTTCGGGCATGTATTTTACGGGGCCTTCATCCGTATTGTAGGGCACGACCACCGTGCCGTCGCGGTCGAAACCGAGGTTTTTGTTTTGCAGATAGGTCATTTGCCGTTGCATCACGAATGTCGCGACGAGCAGCAGCAGGGAAACAAAAAACTGTATGGTTACGAGACTTTTCAGCAGCACGGGTTTTCCCTGTCTGCCTTGCAGGAGCGCGCCCCTGAGACTGGCGATAGGTGAAAAACCCGACATCAGCAGGGCGGGGTACAGTCCTGCAATGAGGCCGACCAGCAAGGCCAGTCCGAACGCGAACAGGGCCCCGGTTGCGGAAAGGGGGAACACCAGCGCTTGTCCCGACAACGTGTTGAACAGGGGCAACAGTACCTTGGCCAGCACCACGCCGAAGCCGACCGAGATCAGGGCGGTCAGAATGGCTTCCGTCCAGAACTGGAGCATCAGTTGCCGGCGGCTGGCGCCCGTCGATTTGCGGATGCCCACTTCCTTGGCGCGCGTGAGCGAGCGCCCGACGGCCAGCGTGACGAAATTGACCCCTGCCAGCAGCAGGATGAGCAGCGCCACGCCGCCCAGGATATAGGGATACCGGCCGTCGCTCACCGGCACGATGCCCAGCGGCATGGCGTTGTTCAGGTGCAGGTCGGTCAACGGCTGGAACCCCACCTCGTATTGACCGGGCTGGTAGTCGTCGGCGACCTGCCGGTTGAAGAACGGCGCGGCCGTGGCCTGCATCGTCCCGCCGTCGACGCCGTCGCGCAGCACGGCATAGGTCTCGCAAAACACGCAGGTCCAGCAGTCGAGCGCGCGTTTGGGCAGCGCATTCAGGAAATTCTGCATGGGCACGATCACCTCGTACTGTATGCTCGAATTGACCGGCGCCGGACTGATGATGCCCGTCACCACGAAATCCTGCCAGCCGTCGCCCTGCTGGAAAGAGAGGGTGCGGCCCAGCGGCGCAGCGTCGCCGAAGTATTTCTGGGCGGCTTTTTCGGTCAGCACCACGGCGTGCAGGTCGCTCAGCACCGACTCCCGGTTGCCCTTGATCAGCGGAAAATCAAAAACATCGAGAAATGCCGGGTCGGCGTAATGCACCACCTCCCGGTCCATAAAACTGCCCTGCCGCAGGGCGACGTTGGTGGAAGTGTAGCGGGCCACTTTTTCTACCTGCGGAAAGTTGTCGCGCAGCGCCTGTCCCATCGCAAGCGGCGTCACGGTATTAAAAAAGATATCGCCCCGGAAATGCTCCTTCACCCACATCCGGTACGTGCGTTCCGATTTGGTGTGGAACCGGTCGTACGACCATTCGTTGGACACGTACAACATGATCAGGATGCAAACGGCAGCGCCAATGCTCAATCCGAAAATATTGATGAGCGAATACAGGCGGCCCTTGGCCAGGTTGCGCCATGCGACGCGGATGTAGTTTTGCCACATAATTATTTCAAGTTTAAGGTTACGGGGGTTGCGGGTTACGGGGGTTTCTGGTTTTGGGTTGCGGGTTACAGGTTTCTGGTTGCGGGTTTCTGGTTACGGTGTTGTGGTTGTTTTATCGCCCGATGCCTTGGCTCATGATTATAAACGGGCTCTATGTCAGCGTGAGTTTGTCATGTTGTAAACACCTGTCCGCTCTTCAAGGGGTAGTTTGCGGCGTTGCCCGCCGTGATTCGGGCAGGTGTTTACAACATGACAAAAACTCACATTGACTTGTATTAAGCCCACGTTGACTTGCAGCAAATCCACGGTGGCCAAAATAACCGGTGTTGGTCGTCAGGTTTTTTTGATATAACTGATTGAAAACCGGTTTTTTCAAAAAAACTTCGATTCACTCTTGTGTTTTGTTTGTCAGCGTGAGTTTGTCATGTTGTAAACAACCGTCCGCTCTACAAGGGGTAGATGCGGCGTTGCCCGCATTTAGGTCGGACGGTTGTTTACAACATGACAAACTCACGATAACTTATGACAACTCTGACCAACTCACAA
>CALMBD010000248.1 GCA_937861115.1 uncultured Bacteroidota bacterium
AACCAGGCGTGCCATTCCTTACCCGGAAAATGTTTCAGCCACAGGATGTTGCCGGCAGGCGAAATGCGCGCAATTTTGGCATGATCGATGCTGCCGTTTACCGGCGCTCCGGTGGTGAGCAGAAAATCGCCGTTTTGGAGGGTTTTGATGTGTGGTATTCTTTTCCCGCTAAAGTTTTTTTTCCAAAGTTGGTTGCCGAGACTGTCGATTTTGATAACGAATACGCTTTCCTGAGTGTCGAAGCCCTGACTGCCTGCGAGGATGTATCCACCATCGGAGGTTGTATCAATACCCCAACAACGTTCCGGAAAGTTGTTTGTCCCCCATGATTTTTGCCAGATGACCTCGCCTGTAGTATCGGTTTTGACGACGTAGATGTCGCCCTCGGTTGTGTCGTTAAAATTATAACTTATACCGGCCATAACAAGATTTTTCTCCTTGTCCATTATCATGGCGTCGAAAGCATCGAACTTTGCCCCTCCGTATTTTTTTTCCCAGATTCTGTTACCCGTTTGGTCCAAGCGCATCAGATAGCCATCGGCAAATTGTACCTGATCGACATACTGTTCCCATGTTCCCGCGATAAAATACCCCGGTGTTCCCGGTATTGTCGACTGAAAACCAATGTAATACGCTGATTTATCACCGGCTGTAATTCTTGCGTTGGCGATGGTATCTCCTTCAGGATTAATGGTACAATTCCAGATATAATTGATGCTGATGGAAAAGCCAATATTTATTCCGACCAAGAGAAAAGAGGAAGGGTTATCTTTATTTTCAACAGCAGCGGCAAAGCCCTGCCACGTGTCATTTTCATCGTACAGTCTGTTAAAATAGGACACCTGTGCTTGGGACAACAGCGGGAAAGCGAAAAACGGCAAAACCAAATAACGGAGCATGGCGAAATAATTGATAGCATGCCCGGCGATTCAAATCGCCGGGCATGTTTTAGTTAGTGAATTACAGTAAGTTTTTTCACTCCAGTCACTCTTCCATTGATGCTCAACCTTGCGAAATAAATTCCTGCGGGCCAACCGACGATGGAGAAAATATTGACTTATCCTGATTTTAGTTTACAGGTTGTCTAAACCTGTTTCAGGACAAGTCACTTGTCATTGCTTCACCACTTTCCTTCCCACCCATCCCTTATCTGTACGCACCGACAGCACGTACACCCCCGGTGGCTGCCCGGCCAGCGACAGTCTATATTCCCGCACGGGGTACTGCCGGAAAAACTGCACGTCGTCCAGCACGCGCCCGCTCAGGTCGCACAGGCGCAGGCCGAGCATGGGTTCATCAGGGGTTTCCACGGTGAAGCGCTCGGCGACAGGGTTGGGGTAAATATTCAAGGCCACCGCTGTCGCTTCCGCTTCCGGCGCGGCGACGCTGCCGGCGCAGCCCGGTTCGAGGCAGCCGAGGCTGTCTACCTTGACGACCCAGGCGTCTGAGCGGTAGTTGTCGGGGCGATAAGCGAAACCATACATTAAGAAGCCCTCGTCAGAGGTGGGGATCATGCTAAAAAAGTAATTGTCAATATCGTGTCGAGTATAGTATTTGCGCTGCCACAATAAATTGCCTAGTGCGTCGATCTTGGTCAGTGTGCCAAGTACCCAATAGTTGCCGTTGGCGTCAAACTCCATTAACGCACCCGAACTCACGAGGCTTCCGTCGAACACTTCCGTTGAAAAGCCGAATAAAGAATGCAAGTCTCCACTGGAGTAATACCTTTCCCACATCTTTGATCCGGTAGGAGAAAGGCGAGTAATATAGGCTTTATTCGAGCCGTTCGTTGAGATTTTTAATCCCGTCGTCAGGAGAAAATCACCGTTGCGCAATGCCCTGATGCGCGGAAAGAAATTATTGCCATTGGCAGCACCAAATGTCTTTTTCCATTTTTGATTGCCCAGGCTATCTATTTTTATAACAAAAATATTTTCTTGCGAATCGAATCCTTGCACTCCAGCCAGGATGCATCCTCCGTCGGCAGTAGTATCCATGCTCCAACACCTTTCGGGGAAGTTATTGATACCAAGCGATTTTTGCCAGATAAGCTCGCCTGCTGTGTCGGTCTTGACAACGTATGTGTTGCCCCAAGTAGAGTCGCCGAAGCTAAAAGAGGTCCCTGCTAAAACCAAATCGTTATTAGCAGTCATAACAAGCGCATCAAGCGCATCAAACTTTGCTCCGGCAAAAGGTTTTTCCCATAAACGGACACCGGTAGTGGTCAGTTTCATCAAGTATCCATTGTGAATATTATCGTCTTCATAACTACGTGTACCAGCTATGTAAAGAAAATCAGGTTGTGTTTGAATAATGGCCTGCCTCCCCAAATAATAGACACTGCTGTCGCCCGTGCTAATGTGGACATCAAGTGTAGTATCTCCTTCAGCATTCAAGATAACAACCCACATAAAGTTGTCAGAGAGCCAATAACCAGCGTTGTTGCCAACTATAAAGTATTGTTGATCTGGCAATTCTTCTGCGGCTATATAAACCTGCCAAAAGTCTATATAGTCGTACAATTTACTAAACCTCTTGGAACTTTGAGATTGTACAAAGAAGGGGAAAAGCATTGCTGTAATAAGTATCAAATTTTTCATTTCCGGCCAAATAAATAGATGCCCGATGTATTTGACAGGTTGCCTATACACCGGGCATATTAAGTTAGATTATCGAATCACTGCAATTTTTTCAACACCTGCCCCAAAACCATTGATATCGAGCCTGATGAGATAAATGCCAGTAGGTAAGGCATCAATTAAAATGGTCTGCTGCGAAGAGCCAAAATGGTTTGAAAGGTCGAATTGTAGGAGTATGCGGCCGTTTAGGTCGGCAATCTCTATTGATGACTGGTGTGTTGCTTCGGGTGCGGTGAATGAGATGGTCACGTTGTTTTGTGCCGGATTGGGTACAATTGACATCGCTTTTTTCTGAGAGTCCGGACTTGGCAAAAAAGCATTTCTTTTCCAGGCTATCGGCTCAATGTACGGTCTCGCCGGGATATCGTAAGCCATTTCCAATATAGCCTTAGCGTGTGCGCTTGACTTAGTCTTTTGTTGCGCCTCCACTTCTACCAAGGCCTTTTCTGTGGCAGTGAGGTTATCGTAAGAGCGACCAGAATTGAGCAAATCGTAACGCAACGAGAGCCATTTTTTGTTCGGGTCGGTTTCGGAAATTGCTGCAATCGCCGATGCTGTGCCGGAAGTAATAGTGCTCTCCTGTTCGCTTTTGAGTAACAACAAAGCCGCTTTGTGGCCGGGCCAAAGCGAAGTAATTGTCTCCACATTTTGCGTAAAAGTGATAGCGGAATCCAAACCTTCATGTTCCAGCCTTTCGTTGACTCCTTGCTGGTAAATGCTCAGCTGCTCTTGTGTGATAAACTGGATATTTTCATCACCGGGAATCAAGGTGCTTTTTTCTGTCTCCAGAGCGGCTATTTTCGATTCTTCGCAATGGGAGCATGGGATGATGGGATCGTCGCAGGAGGTAAGCACAGATTGTATTCCACAAGGTGGAACTGAAACTCCTGGACTATAACAAGTAGGCTTTCTGTCTGAATGTGCCCAATAAGTAAAAGGGATTGAGAAATCGATATCTCTGAAAATCTGATTGTCGTCATTGAGGCAGCCAAGGTTGTCCCAAATATTGCCTGCCGGACTTATGGAAGAAAAGCATAGCCCTTGTGTCTGTAGCACCCCCGAAGTAACAGCAATTCCGAACTGAAACGCGTTGTAGTCGTTGCAGCGGATTTTCAGGTTGCCGTTGTTGCCCTGCGCCTGGCTGGCGATATTGATGTTGGTGAAGACGTTGCGTTTTTCCACACTGGCGGCAGAAGTGGAAGAATTGGCGAGTATGGCGCCGTAGTTTTTCTCCGAAGCGATGCTGCCGACGGTCGAAAAGGTGTTGTCGGCGACGGTGATGCCCGATGAGCCGTCGGAATAAATCCCGAAGGGGCGTCCGATGTCCGACAGCAGGTCGGGCGGCGTCACACCGGAGGGTATTTCGTCGGGCACGATGAAGTTGTTGCTGTTGCTGATTTCCGTAAAATCCACACCTTCCAGCCTGATCCCCTCGAAGTTGTTGTTGAAGGTAGTGCTGCGCACGGTGAGGTGCCTGCCGGGGCCGGGCTGGGTATTTTTCCCGTCGATGCCCGTCACCTGGTTTCTGATGTCGCAGCCGTAAACGAAAGTCTGTGAATTATTCGAGACGATACCCCTGCTTTCGTAGTGCCCGTGCGGATCCTGGTAGGGGTTGTCGATCGTGCAGAAGTGAAGGCTTATCGCTCCCCGGTTGCCGTTCACTTTCACGTGCGTTTCGCTGCTGTGCGACTGCTCGTGGTTGATGTGGTGTTCCGGAATGCCGCCGGGGCAGTCACCCGAAGCGACTAAAGGGCTTCCAATCCAGACAATGTCGCGCAGGGGCAGGTCGTTGATAAAATTGCAGTAATAAAATCCGGCGTACTGGTAACCGGAGTAGGCTCCTATTTCCACGTCGTTTCGGTTGTTGTAAAAATCGACGGTATGGGCATAAATGCGCCCGCCGTTTTCAGTCCGGATACCCGTTATGGCGTGCTCGATGCGGGCGTTGTTGATGAGTTGAATTACCCCGGGATTATTCGGCGCGCCCTGTACCACGATTCCTTCCCAGGCAGTGTAGTAATTCGATCCCGGCGCGTCGCCCTGAGTTGAGGGAAGGTCGCCAAATACGTCAATGCCGGTCAGTGTGGCGCCGTCTACAATAAGTGTGCCCCCCGGCTCTACGACAATGCGCGTGGGGAACGCATTGTACTGCGATTCGCGGAAGTGGATGATCGCCCCCGGTGCAATGGTAAGTGTCGCGCCATTCTTGATCCTGATTTCGCCTTTTATGTACATGGTGCCTGTCCAGGCAGGGGGCGTTCCGTTGAATTCGGTGGAAGTGCCCCCCGACGCCAGCGGAAAATTATACGGTTGGCTGAAGTTGCCGCAATCACGCTCCCAAATGTACCACAGATCATCAATCCAGGCATGCCAGGGCCAGAAAAGAAGTGCGTCGGGCGCGAATTGTTCGTTCATCACACCGCCGACAACGGTATGTCCGTGATCGTGGTATTTTGCCTCCAGTACATCGCTGAAAAAACCTGCCTGGGGCAAATTATCGCAGTTATTCAACCGGTTCAGAAATTCAGCCATTTCCGTCAGTTCGGAAGACAGCCCCGCAGGGTCGATGTTGATGTTCAGGTTTCCGGGGATTCCGGAAGCAGTTGCCTGAAACGGAACCGGGATTTTGGGCAAACCACCTGATGGCATAATTTCGGGTTGCCACTTTGGTAGCCGGAACCCCGCATCGTTTATATTGGGAATGTTGGGGAAATCAGCAGCATTGGCGTTTTCCCTGATGTAATCTTCCAGTATCCGGATATGCACGCGGTGCCAGGGCAGGAAATTGTTGGTGCTGTGGATGCCTTCAAAAAAACAGTCATCGTGAAATTCGGGAATGCCTGGATGATCAATGACAAGAAAGTCGCGGATCAGGCCCGCTAATTTTTCCTGTTCCGACTGTGTGAGTTGGTGTAAGTCCATGCGTTGCCCCGGTCCCGGTTGTGCAGTGATGCTCTGTGGCACGGCTATCAGTATAAAGAAGAGCAAACCAAGTAAAACATTCGGATTTAGGAAGTGTTTACCCCCCCCGCAAAAGGAGGCGATAAAAATCTGAAAAAGAGCATGTAGTTTTTCATTGAATCGAGTTTTTAGTGATGAATAGTGCGTACTACCGCAGATAAAACAGGGAACGTTTCCGCAACGGCGCACTGCCATCAGGGAAACCTTTACACCTGCCCGGAGTCTGGTCAACGGACAGGCGGGAATAAAAAATTCTGTTGAAAATCGCGGTGTGGCGGATTAAATCAAGCGAACGGATAATATCGGGTAGGAAAGCATCGAAAGGTTCCTGTTCGGTCAAGGTCGGATGAAGCGCTGTGTGGATGTTGCCGGTCAACAAACGATACAATGGTCCTTTTTCAATAAGAAAAGGTCGTTGATGCTCCAAAGAAAACCGTTTTCCCCGGAAAGGTCAAATGAGCGATAAAATTTAACATGGGATACCAAGCCGATTGCACGGCCCAAATCACCCCTTCCGCGCCGCCACAATCTTCTCATACGCTTCGTTGATCTGCTGGAACTTTTCCTTCGCGTGGCGCAGGGCTTCCGCCGAGGCCCCGCCGGCGGCGATCTTGTCCGGGTGCCATTTCATGGCAAGGGCGCGGTATTTCTTTTTGACCGTTTCCAGCGTATCATTGGGCTGCGCGCCGAGAATCAGGTAGTGTGGGTCGAGCGGTGTCCAGCGCTGCTGTTGTTGCGGTCCGCTTTTGGTCTGGTAGTAGCGGCTCTTGATGCGGTCGTACTGGAGCCTGCCGATGTGGAAGATGCCCGCAGCGCGGAGCAGGGCGACCTCCTCGCGGGGGTGCAGACCGCCGTCGGCAGCAGCCATGGCAAAGAGCAGGTCCATCATGTTCATCACATGGTGGCGTTCCTTGCCGAAATCGCGGTAGAAAGCCCGGGCGTAAGCGTCGAAAGGCTCGGTGGTGTCCTTCACCTGTTTCCATACCCTGATGGCCTGCGCCCTGCCGGTATCGTTCAGCCTGAACTGGTTGCGCATCAGGTGTTCCATGTGGTTGATCTCCTGCCGGGTGATGGCGCCGTCGGCCTTGGCGATTTTGGCGCAAAGCGCAAAGGCGTGGAATAAAAACTCGCCCTGCCGGCGCTGGTAGGCCTTGAACTGGCCGTCTTCCGCTTCGACCTCTTTGGGCCGGTCAAAGAAATAGTGGCCCAGCAGGGAACCCACGAAAAAGCCGATCAGTCCGCCGAAGGGTATGCCCATCAGGTCGAACAAAAAAACACCGGCAATGCCGCAGATCAGTTTACCTCTTAGTTCCAAGGTCGCGTATGAGTTGACGGGGCAAAACTACGGCATTTCCAGCGGCACGAAAACGAATTGTTCGACGTCGAAAAGACCCAGATCGGTCATTTTTAGTTTTGGGATGACCGGCAGCGCCAAAAATGACAATACCATGAAGGGCGCCCGGAGGGTGCAGCCCAGGGCCTCTTTCGTCCAGGCGTCGACCAGCCCGTAATCGCGGGCCAGGGTATAGCCGTCGCTGTTGCTCATCAGTCCGGCAATGGGCAGCGGCAGTACGCGTGTATCGCCCGCACCATCTGTTGCGCTGATGCCGCCCCGGGCTTCAATGACGGCGTTGACGGCTGCGCACAATGCCTCGTCGTCGGTCCCTACTGCGACGATATTGTGCGAGTCGTGGGCCACCGTGGAGGCCAGCGCGCCGCGCCGCAGCCCGAAGCCGCGCACAAATCCGATGGCCGGCGTCGCGTGTTCAGTGTAGCGGTTGACGACCGCGATCTTGAGCAGGTCGCGGTCCGGATCGGGTGTCAATGCCCCGTCCCGGAGCGGCAGGGTTTCTGTCGCCGCGCCGGTTACGATTTGTCCGTCGAGCGCCTCGATGATGCGCACCTGCGCCGTGCCGGTCGTGGCTACCCGAAAATCGGCCGGCGTTTTGGGCCTTGCCAAAAAGTGGTTGGGCGCCTCGGAACTCAGGCGGGGCAGCAGGCTTTGGCCGTTTTCCGCGACTTTCCGGCCGTCGATCCAGGTGTCGAGCACGCGGAACGATCGGAGGTCGGCCACGCGGATAAAATCGGCGGGGTCGCCCGCGCGCAGCAAGCCCACGGGCAGCCGGTAGTGCTCCACGGGGTTGAGGCATGCGGCGCGCAACACGTCGAACAGGTCGCAGCCCCTGGTCAGGGCGCGCAGCACAAGTTCGTTGATGTGGCCCTGCACCAGGTCGTCGGGGTGTTTGTCGTCGCTGCAAAACATGATCTGTTCGGGGAATTCTTTCAGCAGCGGCCACAGCGCCTCGAAATTGCGCGCGGCGCTGCCTTCCCGGATCAGGATTTTGACGCCGAGTTGCGCTTTTTCTCGCCCTTCCTCGTAGGTGAAGCACTCGTGATCGGTCGTTATGCCTGCGGCAAAATAACGCCGCGCATCGTCGCCCCGCAATCCGGGCGCATGGCCGTCGACGGGTTTGCCGAGGCGTTTGGCGGCGGCTATTTTGGCCATAACCGCTGCGTCGTTAAACAGGACGCCGGGAAAATTCATCATTTCGGAGAGATAGCCGATGGCGGGGTTTTGAAGCAGTTGTTCCACCGCCCCGGCGTCCAGTGTCGCACCGGCCGTTTCAAATGCCGTGGCCGGCACGCAGGAGGGTGCGCCGAAGCAGAATTTGAGCGGCACACGCCGCGCATCGTCGAGCATGTACTGCACGCCCGCCGCGCCGAGCACGTTGGCGATCTCGTGCGGGTCGGATACCGTGGCCACGGTGCCGTGTACGACGGCCATCCGGGCAAATTCGGCCGGCGGCAGCATGCTGCTTTCCACGTGGACATGCGCATCTACGAATCCTGGGAGCAGGTATCCGGCGTCATCGGGCGCGTCGGCGATTTCCCGGATCGCTGTGATCCGTCCGTTTGCCATGCTGATTTCCGCAGGGTAAATGCGGCGTTCGAGGAGATTGACAAGGTGTGCGATCATGGGCCTTAAAGATGTTTGCCGGCAAACCTATGTTATATTTTCATAAAGGTGGTAAAGCCGACCAACACTCCGATTTCATCAAACCAGCGGATCTGGTAGTATCCCGGCTGCAAAATGGCAACTTTAAGGGGCAAGTTCGAGGCATTGCCCTCCAACACGACATTTCCCTGGATATCGACGATCATATAGGAAGCGATCTGGCCGAAACTGTCGTATTGGAGATATATCTCGTTCTGTACGGGGTTGGGGTAAATGGGTATATAGTTGTAATAGTACGGCTCGGAAATCGGGGAAACACAGCCTTCGGGGGTAGTGGCCTGTACCTGGTATACCCCCTTGCCGGCCAATGCGATTTGGGGAAACGTCGCATCCTGCAAGGGAAGGCCTTTGAAAAACCATTGATTACCGTAGATGACTGACGACACCAGGACATTGCCCGACATGCTGATGACGGGTTGGACAGCAACAATATGTTCGATGTTTCGCGGGTAACTCGTGTCGCTCACACAGCCGTGTTCCGTGACAAAAACTGCGGTAAAAGTACCGCCGCCCGTGACTAAAATACTGTCAGCAACAACTCCCGTACTCCAGTGTGTTTCCAGGGGGACACCCCAGCCGACCGGGTACTGGACGCGCAGAATCAAGGTGTCGTCGTTGCAAACAATGTCCTGCCCGGGACCGGAAGGCACCAGCGGTCGCGGCGGTTTGGTATCGAAAGGCGGATGAATCGTGTCGGATGGCACGGTCAGGCAACCGGTCGAGTCGCTAACAGAAAGCCAGTATTCCCTGCTCAGCGATACCTGAATGGAAGGCGTATTCTCGCCGGTCGACCAGAAATAGGCCGATGCGCCGGGAGGTCCGGTCAGGGTAATGGTGTCGCCCTCGCAATAACCGGAATCCGGGTAATCGATAACGGGTTTCGGTGCACTACTGTTGCAGGGGTTCAACAACACGATTTTATTGTCGATATGAAGCGCCAGCCTGCCGTTACCACCGCAAGCGACAAGTTTTGACGGTCCGCCCGGCAGTCCCGGCAGGCCGAGTATGGATTTTTGCGTGCCCCCGATGGTGTAGGTCCGGATGCGCGTGACGAGCGGGTAGGGGTCCCATCCCAGTCCGAAATAAACGACGCCCGAATCGCGGTCGACAGCAAAGGGACCGCCGGGTTTGAACGGTTCATTGAAGTAGAAACTGTAATAATCCGGGTGACCGCCGGCGATGTTGTAAATAAACCCGTTGGACATAACCAGCAGGTTATCGACTGTTTTCATGGCGGTATTCGGCGGAAACTGCTGGACGCTCCAGGGGCCCAACTGTGTAATACCATTTGGGTCCAGGTTGTAAATAAGCACGCTGTTGTCCTGATTCCACCCTTTCAAGCCGAAAAGCACGCTGTTGGTGACGCCGAAAGCGAATTCGTTGGCAGTATTGACCGTTTTGGGTCGGGCTACGTCGTCGTCGTAAACAACGGCCACATCGCCGAGGGCAGGCGTGGCGTGTACGGCGAGCACGCTCTTGGAGGCGCCGGGCAACGGCAGAAATTTATAGGCCGTCATGCCGTTTGCCGGAGTAAAACTCAATTCGGGCTGCAGATCGGGCAAATGAAAACGGTGGATACGGCTCGGGAAGATGGTGCCGATATACAGGTATGCGCCGTCGTCGGATACGGCTATTCCCTGCATCCTTCCCGGAAGGGAGAGGCAGGTGTCGGTTTGTGCCTGGAAGGGATCGACAATGCAAAGGTTCAGGGAATCGTCCTGATCTGCTACGGCGACGTACAGCCGTTCTGTAAGGGGCGAATAGGCCATCCCGGCAGGGTTCAGGTCGACGGAGCGGATAAATTGTGCATGCAGGGAAAGGGCGCAAAGGAGCGGGAGCAGCAGTGCGGGGAGGAGTCGTGTCATGTGTTTATTGTTTCTACAAATATACCGGGTGGTATTCGAGATTTTCAAGTGCTGTGAAAACGTAGTTTTGCACCTGAAAAACAACTTTTGCAAAAAATATGACACCGCTACTTTTACTACACGGCGCGCTGGGCAGCGCTGCCCAGTTCGATTCGCTGAAAACGCTCCTTCCGGAAGACCGTGAAGTATATGCGCCAAATTTTCCCGGCCACGGCGGGGCGCCGGCCCAGGGTGCTTTTTCCATTGCGGGTTTTGGTGAATTTTTACAAAAGTACCTGTCAGACAATGACTTGTCGCAAGTGGATATTTTCGGTTATTCGATGGGCGGCTATGTGGCGCTGCACCTGGCCCGCCGCCATCCTGACCTTGTGAACCGCATTTTTACCCTGGGCACCAAATTCGACTGGACTCCGGAAACGGCTGCGCGTGAAATGGCCATGCTCGACCCTGAAAAGATCGAGGCGAAGGTGCCCGCGTTTGCCTCGATTCTGGCGGAACGCCATGCGCCGGCCGACTGGAAAGAGGTGTTGCGCCGTACGGCTGACATGATACACGGCCTTGGGGCCGGAAGCGGACTTGCACCTGAGGATATGACCGTCATTACCTGTCCCGTCGTCGTCGGGCTGGGCGAACACGACAACATGGTCACCCCTGAAGAAAGCAAGGCCGCTGCAAACCTGTTGCCGAACGGAACTTTTAACATACTTCCCGGCTGCAAACACCCCATAGAACAAACGGATGTTGTACTTTTGGCAAAGCGGCTGAAGGAATTCTTTGGTTAGGGTGTAACCAACCCCGCCGATACCGTGTCCAGTATCTGTAAACAATAGACTACAAACGGATGTCAGCGACTTTGTCCGACGAAACACTGATTCAACAGGCTCAGGCAGGACGCCAGAGTGCCTTTGCCATGCTGGTGAAGCGCTACGAGCAATATGTGTTTACGCTGGCGCTGCGTTTCGTCAAAAACCGGGAAGATGCGCACGAAGTGGCACAGGACTGTTTTATGCGGGCTTTTCGCTACCTGCCCGATTTTCGGGGCGAGGCGAAATTCACCACCTGGCTGTACCGGATCGTGTATTCCACCTCGATGAACTTTTTGCGCAAGCAAAACCCCGACATCCAGTCGCTCGACGATGAAGAACGCCCCATCCGGCTGAAAGACGAAGGCGCGCCGGATGTGTCGGTAAGTATGGAAAGGGAAGACAGAAATGCGGCACTTCAACGCGCTATTGCATTACTTTCGCCCGACGATTCGGGTATTATTACCCTGTTTTACCTGTATGAACACAACCTCGAAGAGATTTGCAACATCATGGGATTGACCATGACCAATGCCAAAACAAAACTTTGTCGGGCCCGTCAGCGTTTAAAACTGATCCTTGAAGATAAATTTGCCACAGAAATGGCCTCCTGAACCTTTAATGCGCCAATGTTATGGAAAATAACTTTTTTATGACCGAAGATATGCTGTGGGACTACGCCGATGATTTTCTTTCGGCGGCAGACAAAATGAAGGTAGATGGCTACCTGCAACAACATCCCGAATGGCGCGAGCGGCTCGACGTTATCCTTGCGGAAAAACGCGCCTTCACGGCATTGTCGCTGGAAACGCCCGACGCAGGCTTTGCCGATCGGGTCATGACGGCCTGGGCTTCGGAACAGGCGCACGGCCGCGCTACGGCGCCCGAGAAAGGACAGGACCGGATGATCTACCTGATCTCTGCCGTGTTCGGACTGTTTATCTGCTCGGCCCTGGTATTCATGGTGCTCCAGGGCATTCCCGCCCGATTGCCGGTTGAAGTTCCGGCGGTGTCATTACCCGAAGTCAACTGGGGAGGGATATTCGGCACGCCTGTTTTGCAATACGGGCTCTATTTCGTGCTGACCTTGCTCGCACTCAAAGTGGTGGAAAAATACCTGCACCAGCGCCAGATGCTGGACAAGTTGAAAATGCAGTAAGCGATGGAAAAGGACAAGAAAAAGCCCCTTTTTATCCATCAGCCGGAATATCCCGGTGGACCAAAGGAACTGTCCAGGTTTATTCAGACCAACCTTCGGTACCCTGCATCCGCGTTGGAAGACGGTGTTGAAGGCACCGTTTTGGTTGATTACGACATTGATTATCAGGGAAAAGTAGTGGCTACACGCGTGCTTCAGGGCATCGGCGGCGGCTGTGATGAAGAGGCCTGCCGGGTGGTACGCCTGCTCAAATTCGATGTGCCGAAAAACCGGGGCCTGAAAGTGCTGTTCCACAAAAAAGCCCGGATACAGTTCAGGAAACCGGCACAAAAACCGGCGCCACAGGTACAGCCCCCGCAACAAGTGCAGTTTCAGGTAAACTATACCGTGACGCCGGCTCGGCAGGAACCGGAGCCTTCCGTAAAACCCGCCGGTGGCAAGAGTTACGAATACACCATTTCCATCCAGTCATAACCTGTTTTCACAGAGCGTATCCTCGGTCTACTTACGGGCAATCACCAGCAACGCCTGCAACGGCACACGCAGGTTGGTGGCGCCGAAAGCGGCCGTCAGTTCCCGGGCGAGTTCCGCTTGAATAAGCGGCAGCAGCGCTTCATCCCGGCCCACGATAGCCGTATGGGCAGGGGTGCCTTCCAACAGCCCTTTCGCCGCATTTTCGGCCGTATCCGCGTATCCGGTGAGGGACAATCGCTCCACCCGGATGTCTTTAAAACCTGCCAGGGCCAGTTCGTAGCGGATCAGGTGGTCTTCATTATAGGAGAAGGGTATTTTGAAAAAAGCCGGCGTGTCGACAGGGAAAAAATGCGCCAAGGTGCTGTCGGCCATCCGGGCTGCGGGATTGAACTGGAGGGCATCCCAGGCGGTAAAGACAAATGTTCCACCCGGTTTGAGGGTGCGCAAGGCGTCCGCGTATGCCTGCGGGCGGTCGCTGTAAAACATCACGCCGAATTGACTGAGTATGCAATCGAACGACTCGTTCCGGTAGGGTAAACTGACGGCATCGGCGATATCCCAGATAATCGAATTGCCTTCGGGCATCATTTTCCGGGCATACGCCAGCATCTCGGGATTGATATCGGTAGCCACGATATCTGCTCCGGCAGGCAGGTTTTTGGGCAGGTGCCTGGTTACACGTCCGGTACCGCAAGCGATCTCCAGCAGAGCGGCAGGTTGCAGGGGGCCGAGGCGCGCAGCTACTTCCAGTGCAAAGGGTTCAAAAAAAAGCGGACCCAGGTAGTTGTCGTAATTGGCCGGGATGTTTCCGGAAAAAGCAATCGATTCTTGTTGAGCAATCATGTGGTAATACTTTTTAGGTGAATGATGGGGCAAAGGTGCAGGGTGTGCATCCTCATTCAATTTGCTCAAAAGTTCAGAACGTTTGCTGTGCGGCTCAGACTGCCTGCCGGCTCCGCCAGGCCGCCGGTGCGGCGCCGAAATGTGACCTGAACACCCGGCTGAAGTGCGACAGGTTCTCAAATCCGGACTCATACGCCACTTCGCTTACGGTCTTGTCGGTATTGCGCATCAACTCGCCTGCCAGCGCAAGCCGCTTCCCGAGGAGCCATTTTCCGGGAGTTGTGCCATACATTTTTTGAAAATCGCGCTTGAACGCCGAAAGGCTGCGGCTGCAGAGTTGCGCGTATTCCTCGAGGGAGAGGTTGAAACAAAAATTGGACTCCATGACCTGCCGGAGTGTGGAGGCCTGCGGCCCTTTGAGCAGGGAACAGAAATAGGCCTGTAATTCGCGGTTTTTCGGGTTGGCAGTGGCGGTGAGCAGCAACTCGCGGAATTTCAGTTCGAGCAGTGCCCTGTCAGGCGGCTGCATCCGCGCAAAATACGACATCATGGAATGAAAAAAGGCCTCCAGGGTGGCGTCTGTCTCAATGGGCAACACCGGTGCATGCGTCTCTTGCCGGGGAAACTCCTGCGGAGCCACCGCCCGCAAGGCGTCGCAGATAAACTCGTCGGGCAGGAATAACAGGATGACGCAGAATTCCGCATCAAAAAACTGTTCCACGAAAGTTGCGCCTTTCCGGACAAAAATGCAATTGCCCTTGAGTACGTCGTACGCGCCGGAATGTGTATGCCATCGCTTCTTCCCGTCCAGCACATACACGAAATAATTGTGATGCGACCACATGGCCTGCAGGTCGCTTTCCAGCGGACAACTAAACTCTGCGATCAGCAACTCATCGAATGTGAATTGCCGGTATCGCATGGGCTGCTGCCGAATGACATGGTAAAAATTGTATATCGGACTCGGTTCTGCCATTGGGGAACAAATTTATTGACTTTGGGCGGCTTCTGCTCTGAACCGGGCATTTTTCGACGTGCCGGGCTACTAGAATTCGATTTCATAACACCCGGCGTCCGGCATCGCGGCATCCCGCGCTTTCCCGTCCAGGTCCTTGTCGATGCCCAGGA
>CALMBD010000249.1 GCA_937861115.1 uncultured Bacteroidota bacterium
TCTTTTTTCCCTTCGCGCAGCGGATGTTCGGGCGGCAGTTTCGACAATATGCCGCGCACAATACCAATGCGTTCCAGATCGGTCACCGGTTCGAGCGTACCCCGGCCGAAGTGCTCCATATTTTCCTGGATGACCCGGTTGCAAAAAGAGTGGAATGTGGTGATCGGCACCCGGTGCGCTTCGGGACCGATGCGTTCCAGGAGTCGCCGGCGCATGGCGTTCACCCCGGCATCGGTGAAGGTAAGGCAGAGCACATTCTGGGCACGGGCATCCGTATCGAGCAGAATTTTGCCGATACGCGCGGTCAGGATATGGGTTTTGCCCGTTCCTGGTCCGGCGATGACCAGCACCGGACCTTCCGTCAGGTCAACCGCCCTGCGCTGGCCGGGGTTGAGCGTGTCGAGAAAGGCGCGGAAAGCGTCGTTGCGTTGCGCGAGTTCGATAAGGGATGTGCCTGCAGACATTCGTTACGCCGGTAAGGAGAATCGTATTTATTGCGAAAGGTACCGCAATATGGCAAATGTTGACCGGGTGCCGTGGCACAGAAAGTGCATCGACCGTCAGGCCGGAATGCCCTGGCAGAGTTCTACCAGCACGCCGCCGCTTGACTTGGGGTGCAGAAAGGCCACGAGTTTATTGTCGGCCCCGAGTTTGGGTTCGCGGTTGAGCGGCACAAATCCCTCCGCCTCAAGCCGTTCGATCTCCGCCCGGATATCGTCGACCTCAAACGCGATATGGTGGATACCCTCGCCGCGCTTTTCGATGAATTTTGCGATCGGGCTGTCCGGATCGGAGGCCTCTAATAGTTCGATCTTGCTCTCTCCGATATGGAAAAAGGACGTCGCAACTTTTTCGCTGTCGACATTTTCGATCTTGTAATGGGCTTCGCCCAGCAATTTGCGAAACAGTTCGTTGCTGTCCGCCATGTTGCGCACAGCAATGCCGATATGGTCGATGCGTAGCATAAGGGTTATTTCTTCTTGATCCAGATCTGCTTTTCGCCTGTCAGGTTTTGCAGGGTAATGATTTTCTCCTGTACTTCGCTGATCTTGTTGTAGGTAAACTGAATACCGACCTGAAAGCCGTTTTTCTGCAGGTAGTAAACATCGAAGCCCTCTTCCTTCAGCATTTGTTCCAGCCTGTCGGCATTGGCTTTTTCACGAAGCGTGGCCACGACAAGAATACATTCGCGGCTGCCTTTGGCGGTAATTTTACTCTGCTCGCGTGCAGCGGCCATCTTTTCAGCCACCGATTCCTTTATGGCCTGGTCGTCGGTTTTTTCGCTTTCATTTTCCGATAGCGGCGCCTTTGTTTCTTCGGGCTGCGGCGTTTTTTTGGGCGGCTCGTTGGTGATACCCGATCCGGGCACCGGATTGGCGATACGCTCTGTGTTTTCGGCGTCTGCAACTTCCGGCTTGTGACGCTGTGTTTGATACAGCCAATACGCGCCTGCCAACGCAAAAATCAACAAAAATATGCCGAGTGCGGTTGCCCAGCCGGCGCCGCCGGAGCGTGTCGCTGTGGGCGTGTACGGTTCGGGCATCGGCGGTGGCGGCGGACTTTGCTGCTGTGTTTCGGCGCGGGGCGGCGCCGGAGCAGGCGGGGGCACGGGTGGCGCCGTTGCCGTCGGCACTTCGGATGTCTTTTCAACTTCTCTGGAACGCGCCAGCGGTGAAAACTGGAGCGGCGGCAAGCCGAAGGATTCCGGGTTAAAATTGGTGGTATCGGGCAGAAACTGAATTTTCTGGACGTAGTTTTTGTACAGCCGGCCAACGTTGGGCAGGGTTACGATCTCCCGCTGGTTGAGCATCCCCTGCATTTTTTCTACAAATTCATCGATGGCCCGCCGGGCATCTTCCGAAGAAACACCGTGCTCGACGGCGACATCATCTACGAGGATGCCGTCGTCGTATGTAAGGTTTTCCGTGAAAGTCAGCGACTTGGAAGGCGGGGAAACAGTGCCGCTGATATAATCGGCGGTAGCAGACGACTTGGTTGCCGTAAAGGTGCCAAAACCGGGAATAGTCAGCGTATCGTGCAGAAAAAGCAGTTTTTCTATGTGCGCAGGGATATCAATTTGCATGGTCGGGACGGTTAAATGCTGGTGAATCGGGTTAAGAGATTAGTAAATTTAAACAATTATTCTGCCAAAATGCGCGCAAAAGTATGTTTTTTTCATATGGTAAGCTTTGGTGCACAAGACAATAAACGTCAAAAAACGATTTGATGGTATCTGCCAGAATTACTGCACGGGTTTGGTGTAAAAAAAACAATAAGCTTGTATTTTTGGCACCACTATTTACAGCAGAAAATTATGAGTGAAGTTGAAAGCTTCTTTAAATCGGCTTTTTCGGTTGATAATGTCATCTTTGGTTTCGATGGAGGCGATTTAAAAGTATTGTTGATCCAGCGCGGCGCGGCGCCTTACAAGGGCAAATGGGCGCTTCCGGGCGACCTCGTTTATCCGAATGAGGACCTGGATACTGCTGCCGAGCGTGTGCTCGAACAGCTCACCGGATTGCGCGGCGTATATCTGGAACAGGTAAAGGCATTCGGTGCAGTCGATCGCCATCCACTGGGAAGGGTCATTACCATTGCTTATTTCTCACTTATCAAGATCAGCGATTATACTGTTACACCGGCTTCATTTGCACAGTCGGCGAAGTGGCACGCCGTCAACAAAGTAGTCGAACTGGCATTCGACCACAATGAAATACTCGACAGCTGCCTGAGGCGGCTCCGGCGCAAAGTCCGGATGACGCCGATCGGATTCGAGTTGCTGCCGCCAAAATTTACCCTTACGGAGTTGCAGCACCTGTACGAAGCCATCCTGATCCAGCCCAAAGACAAAAAGGGCAAAAACGGGAACAAAGGGATCGACAAGCGCAATTTTCGCAAAAAAATACTGTCGACCAACCTCCTCCACGACCTCAATGAGGTGCAGGAAGGTGTGGCCCACCGGCCGGCCAAACTCTATCAGTTCGACCGGTCGAAGTACGAACAACTGGTAGCGGAGGGCTACAGTTTCGATATTTAAACTAGTACACCACTACTTTGGCCGTTGCGCGCTGATCGGCTGTGACCACCGACATAAAATAGACACCCGGCTCCAGGGTCTCCACCGAAACCGCAAAGTTGCCGCCGGCAGCCGTTCCGCTTGCCGACAACTCACCGAGCGCATTGTACAGTTGCCATTGCACCGGCGCGCCGTCGGGCAGCTGCACCTGCACCATGTCGCGCGCCGGGTTGGGTCGTACGCTCAGATGGAGCGCAGGCGCCTCCACTACCGGCGTCGACAGGTCCGTTTTGTACATATTGAGTCCGCCGCGGAAATTACCCGTGATCAGTTCAGGCGTGCCGTCGTAGTCCATATCGCCGAAGGCGGGGCTGCTGCGGTTGCCGTCGTCGGTATTTCCCCAGGTCAGCGAAACCGTCTGGAAAGGTTCGGTAGAGGCCGCAATATTGAGGTATGCTTCCAGTGCGCCGTTGACGCCGCCTACTACCAGCATCGGTCCGTCGATGGTCGGCAGGATGGCCGGAGCGCTGTATCCCACCCCGTTGGTGATGAGTTCGGTATCGATGCCGCCGATCTTGGAGATGGTGGGCTGGTTGGCGAAAACTGGTTGGGAGGGCGTACCCGTGTTTTTGAAAAAATTGACGTTGCCCTGGTACTCACCCATCAGAATATCTTTCAAGCCGTCGCCGTCGAGGTCGAACACCACCGGTGTGGACGAAGAGCCCACATCCATGGAAACCCACATCGGGTTGAAGTCCTGCTGAAATGTCATGGGATTGTTGGGCCCTGCCGTGTTGCGGAAGCAGTACAACCAGCCGCCGTAGTTGCCGATCAGCAGGTCGAGATCGCCGTCGCTGTCGATATCACCGAAAGCGGGGGCAAAGTCAAAATCATCGGGTGCATACTGCGACATGCCGAGCCAGTCATCGTCGACGAGTTCAAAACGCGGCTCGGTTGGCGAGCCGATATTCCGGAACAGGTACAGGCTGCCGTTGTTCGAGTTGCCCGGGTTGAAGGGGACGAAATAGCCGTTGTTGCCCACCACGAGGTCGGGCAGGCCGTCGCCGTTCACATCGGCGACGACGGGGTGTGCGGCCGTGCCGAGGTCGATCATATCGTCGACAAACAGGGTTTTCGACGTCAATTCGAAGTGATGACCTGTCGCAGCGGTATTCCGGTAAAACCAGACGCATTTCCGGTCTTCTCCGATCGTTTTGCTGTTGGGGGCCACTATCAGGTCTTTTTTGCCGTCGTTGTCGATGTCGAGGTTAAAGGCTGCCGGGAAGTTGTAGAGTTCCACGGTGACGTCGTATGAAGGGAAAATGGTGTCCTGCTCGGTCATCCAGGCCTG
>CALMBD010000250.1 GCA_937861115.1 uncultured Bacteroidota bacterium
AACATTTTGCGGCACAGGGGTACCGCTTCGGGCGGCTGGAAGACGCCGAAAGGGTTTGAGGGCACCGCTTTTGGGTCCCGGAACCCAAACCGGATTGACAACGGCATTACACTATTCCGGTCGAAGCCTGTTTTAAAATAAAATACCGCATGCCGGAACTTTTTCCCGCAGCCCTTGTGTTGAATCAGTTTGTCGGTGAACTTTGCGGTACCGACTCACTAAAACCAACCTGATATGGCTACATTAACTACTATGGCAAACGAATCGTTACGAACACGATACGACCGCATTTTTGAGCGCGAATTTTTCCCGCTCATGGATGCCGTATATACGTTTGCCTATCGCCTGACCGGCGATGCCACGCAGGCTGAAGACCTCGTGCAGGAGGTCTACCTCAAGGCCTGGCGCTTCCTGAGCCGCTACGAAGAGGGCACCAATGCAAAGGCATGGCTGTTCAGGATTTGCCGCAATGCGTTTATCAACGAGTACCGCACCAAAAAAAGCCGCCCGTACAAGGTCGACTACGAAGATGTCGTCGTGTACCACAACGAAGACGATCCTGTCGCGCCGCGTTATTTTGGTCTGCACGAGGAAATGGGCAGCACGCTCATCGGCGACGAGGTCACCCTCGCCATCAACTCGCTTTCGCCGGCGTTCCGGACGGTGGTATTGCTCGACCTCGAAGATTTTACCTACGAGGAAATAGCCGCCATCCTGGAGATACCGATCGGCACCGTTCGCTCGCGACTGCACCGCGCCCGCAACGTACTGGCTGAAAAACTCCAGGGATACGCCGAAGCGCAGGGCTACAACGTGCAAGACGACGATCAGGGACTCCCCGTCGGTAACGAGCACGACCAATCTGCATAAAAAAAGGGTTTACCCGGAACGGCTTTTCGCCCGCGGTAAACCCTTCTTTATTTAATACATCCCCTGAACCACCCCAAATCAAACGGCAAACAATCTGATCCTATGTTCTTTCAAATTTACTATTCTTAAAAACGTCCTTAACAGGTCAGCGTAACATCACGGCCCAGCAGGTTTTTTCAGACCTGCTCCCGTTCAAAACCAGTCAGTATGCAGTACGATATCCTTTTCCGGCAAACATCCAACCAGAACGCCCCGGCAGGCAACCCGGCGGGAGGTTGTATTTTGCCCGGCTGTATGCAGATGGACAGAGACGGCAGCAAATCCGGTGATCACCCGTTGACGCAAACTATTGGTACAATGAAAAGTCCACGCAAGCAAAACAGCAACGCTATGGGTACTGTCAGAACTGGCATTCCGTTTACTGCCGATCAGGTCCACGAAGATGCCCTCCCCTGTTTTCCCAAAAAAGAAATATCCGATACTTCACTACCCCGTGAAATCCCATTACCCGAAGAAGAATCCTTCCGCGCCTTTCTCAATAGCAGGCTCTCCAAACACAAAGCGTCTCAAACGCTGAAAGACAGGATCCGAAGTTCTATAGAGCACACCGATATCTGAGGCTTCCCCCTCCTTTCCTGCTTTCTACTTCCCTTTTTGCAATACCTTTTATCGCCGGAAGATTCATCTGAAATCGCTCCGGCGATTTTTATTGGGGCAATTGGCACCTTGAGTTAAACAGCCGCCAGGCCCTGATCCGCCATTTTTCTTAATCATAACGTCATATTGGCTTAACAGTCCCGAAAAGTATCCAGGCTACTTTTGTGTGGTCAAATCAATGCAAGCCATGAAGCGCGAACTGGATATAGTAGTTCTTTCCGATATTCACCTGGGCACTTACGGGTGCCACGCCCGCGAGTTACACAACTACCTTAAAAGCATCGAACCCCGCACACTTGTGCTCAACGGGGATATCTTTGATATCTGGTATTTCAAAAAGAGTTATTTTCCCAAAGAACACATGGAAGTGGTGCGGCGCCTGCTTAAAATGGCGGTTAACGGCACCAAACTGTATTACCTGACTGGCAACCACGACGATCTCCTCCGCAAATTCGGTGAAATGTCGCTCGGCCTCATCCACCTGCGCAACAAACTGGTTTTCCAGGTCGACGGCAAAACGCACTGGGCCTTTCATGGCGATGTGTTCGATGCCAGCGTACACCGCGCCCGGTGGCTGGCAAAACTGGGCGGCGAAGGCTACGACCTGCTGATCCGTATCAACCGCACGATCAATTCCCTGCGCCGGCTGTTCGGCTTTGCCCCGGTGTCGTTTGCCGCTAAAGTGAAAAAAGGCGTGAAAGGCGCCGTCAAATACATCTCGGATTTCGAAGATACCGCCATCCGGATCGCGGCGGAAAAAGACTATGACTGTGTCATATGCGGGCATATTCACCAGCCCCAAATACGCCGGATAGAGATGGAAAATGGCAAAACGGTCACCTATTTGAACAGCGGCGACTGGGTAGAGCACCTCACCGCGCTCGAGTTTGCCAACGGCAACTGGTCGCTTTACCGGTATGATGAACTGGAATTCGATGTGGTCAGTCCGAGATTGCAGGTGCCCGAACGCGAGAGCAGGGTACACAGCCTCCAGCGCGAAGAGGTGGTGCCGGACAGTACCGGAATGGCTGCTTTCGAGGCGATTTGATTATAACCGATTATTTTAAATGGCCGGAGTGGACAGGATTTCAGATTTAGCGCTCCGGCTTGTTTTGCTTCATACAATGGTTTAGTATAATTTTGAATTGACAAACGAAAAAGACCGCTTCATCCCAAAGATGGAGCGGTCTCGTTTTTTTAACCGTCATACCTCAAACAAGGTCCAGTGCCGCATCCAGATCGGCGATCAGATCCGACACATCCTCCACCCCGACGCTCAGTCGGATCAGGGAGTCGGTCAGGCCCACCTTGAGGCGTTCCTCCCGGGGGATGCTGGCATGGGTCATGCTCGCCGGATGGCCGATGAGCGACTCCACGCCTCCGAGCGATTCGGCCAGGGAGAACAGGTGCGTGCCGCTCAGCACTTTTGTGGCGTTTTCGAGACTGTTGTCTTTCAGGTCGAAAGAAACCATGGCGCCGAACATGCGCATCTGGCGTTTGGCAATTTCGTGGTTGGGATGCGCGGCAAAACCCGGCCAGTAGACTTTGGCCACTTTGGGATGCGCCATGAGGTGCTGTGCGATCGTCGAAGCATTTTCGCAGGCCCTTTGCACGCGCAGGTGCAGGGTCTTGATGCCGCGCAGGATCAGGAAGCAATCCTGGGGGCCGGGCACGGCGCCGCTGGCATTCTGCAGAAAACGCAGGCGCTGCGCGAGATCGGCATCTTTTACAATCAGACAGCCGTGCACGACGTCGGAGTGTCCGCCAATGTACTTCGTGGCAGAGTGCAGCACGATATCGGCGCCCAGATCAAGCGGATTTTGCAGGTATGGCGACGCGAAAGTATTGTCTACACACGTCAGGATGCCGCGTTTGCGGGCTATGGCACATACCGCCTGAATATCCACGATATTGAGCATGGGGTTGGTAGGCGTCTCTATCCAGATCAATCTGGTATCCGGGCCAATCTCTTTTTCGACGTTTGCGGCGTCGTACATATCCACGTAGCGGCTTTTCAATCCCCACTGCCCCCAGACGCGCACCATCTGGCGGTAAGAGCCGCCGTACAGGTCGTTGACCGACAGCACCTCGTCACCCGAACGGAACAGTTTGATGACAGCGTCCTGCGCCGCGAGGCCCGAGCTGAAGCAAATTGCGTCCGTGCCGTTTTCCAGGGCGGCGAGGTTTTTCTCCAGAACGGTACGGGTAGGGTTCTGCGTGCGCGCGTATTCGTAGCCCTTGTGGTCGCCGGGCGCTGCCTGCACATACGTAGAGGTTTGGAAAATGGGGGTCATGATCGCCCCGGTAGAGGGGTCCGGCTCGATGCCTGCATGAATGACTTTTGTGGCGAATTTCATATACGGATTTACAGGTTGCGGGTTGGCGGATTGCGGTTTTTCGGATTACGGACAGGCCCTATTTTTTCCGGTCCAGCACGTCTTTAACTGCCCACAACACATCCTTTTTACCGAGACCGTATTTGTCTAGCAGATCGAGCGGCTTGCCGCTTTCACCAAAGGAATCTTTTACGCCGACGTATTCCATGGGCACGGGCAACTGGTGGACCAGGAGGTTGGCGATGGCGTCGCCGAGACCGCCGTTGCGCTGGTGTTCTTCGGCCACTACAACCGCGCGGGTTTTGCTGACGGAATCCAGGATGGCTTCTTCGTCGAGCGGCTTGATGGTGTGGATATTGATGACCTCGCAGGAAATACCCTGTTCCGCCAGTTCCTTTGCCGCTTCGATGCTCGTCCATACCAGATGGCCGGTCGCAAAGATCGTCACGTCTTTGCCCGATGCAAGGTGCAAGGCCTTGCCAATTTTAAACTTCTGGTTTTCCGGCGTGAAAATGGGCCATGCCGGCCGGCCGAAACGCAGGTAAACCGGTCCGTGGTGCGCGGCGATAGCGATGGTGGCAGCCCTGGTCTGGTTGAAATCGCAGGTGTTGATCACCGTCATGCCGGGCAACATGCGCATCATACCGATATCCTCCAGTATCTGGTGGGTCGCACCGTCCTCTCCGAGGGTAAGCCCGGCATGGGAAGCGCATATCTTGACGTTTTTATGGGAATAGGCAATACTTTGGCGGATCTGATCGTACACGCGTCCCGTACTGAAATTGGCGAAAGTACCCGTGAAGGGAATCTTGCCCGCCGTTGCGAGTCCTGCCGCAATACCCATCATATTGGCCTCAGCGATACCGCACTGGAAAAACCGCTCGGGGAATTCTTTTTGGAAATGGTGCATTTGCAGCGATTCCATCAGGTCGGCGGTGAGGCCGACGACATCAGGATTTTGGCGGCCCAGTTCGAGAAGGCCTGCTCCGAACCCTTCACGGGTGGCACGGGAGCCGCTGCTGATTATATTTTTTAACATAATACACTTGTTTTATATGTTGAGCAGGTATTGGCGTCATTATCGTCATTCATCATTATCGGCATTGCCGCCATTCATCATTCATCATTCATCATTATCGTCAGTAGTCGCCCAGCGAGGTCACGGGCAATTGCTGCATGGCGCTGTCGAATTGTTGCTGGTTGGGCGCCTTGCCGTGCCACTGATGTGTTCCCTGCATGAAATCGACGCCATAGCCCATTTCCGTTTTCATCAGGATGACGACCGGTTTGCCTTTGCCGGTGCGGCGTTTGGCACGGCGGAGCATAGCGATCACAGCTTCGAGGTTATTGCCTTGTTCCAGAACGAGCACATCCCAGCCGAAGGCTTTCCATTTGGCGGGCAGGTTGCCGAGACTCATGACCTTGTCGGTAGGGCCGTCGATCTGCTGCCCGTTCCAGTCGACGGTAACAATCAGGTTGTCAACCTTGTGGTGGGCGGCAAACATGATGGCCTCCCAGCATTGCCCCTCTTCCAGTTCGCCGTCGCCGGTGAGACAGAATATCCAGCGTTTGTCGCCGTCGAGCCGCTTGGCCAGTGCCGCGCCGATAGCGACCGACATGCCCTGCCCCAGCGAACCCGAAGCCACCCGCACGCCCGGAAGCCCTTCATGCGTGGCCGGGTGGCCCTGCAAGCGGGTGTTCAGTTTGCGGAAAGTGTTGAGTTCGGCGACCGGAAAGTAGCCCGTCCGGGCCAGCACGCTGTACCATACGGGTGAAATATGTCCGTTGGACAGGAAAAACATGTCCTGGTTTTTACCCTCCATTTTGAAGGGCTTGGGGCGGTGTTTCAGCACATTGCCATAAAGTGCCACAAAAAACTCCGCGCACCCGAGCGAACCGCCGGGGTGACCGCTCTGTACGTTAAATACCATTCTCACTATGTCGCGACGCACCTGCGCGCACAGCTCATGAAGTTTTGAAAAATCAGCCATGTAGTAAAAATTGCACTGTTTTCTTCGTTCCGCAAGGGACGGCGATGATGGGATGGTGTCATCCGCCATTAACGTTATCAGGCTTTGGGACCGGGCGGGACACCGTGGCATTTTATGCCGGTCGGATGCTGCGATTAATGCCGTTTGGGATACTAAAAATGCGTTCCGGATACCCATTTCCGAAAATCGCAGCAAATGTAGGCCTTTTGCCCGTTTTACGCTACTGAAGACAAAAATCCGTTGAAATAATCCGTCACCGGTAATGGTGTCAAGGTGCAGCGAACCCCTCGACGAACTCGGTCAGCAGCCGGATGCCGTAACCGGTCGCGACTTTACCCTTGGCAAACTCGGTATCAGCGTAAGCCATCCCTGCAATATCGAGATGCGCCCAGGATGGATGTCCGGCGGTGAAGTGTTCGATAAATTTTGCGGCAGTGATGCTTTCCGCCATGGGCTTTCCCGTGAAATTGCGCAGATCGGCGACATCGCTCTTGAGGTCGGCGCCATACTCTTCCCACATAGGCATACGCCAGAGCCGTTCGCCGCAATACTCGCCTGCTTTGGACAGGCGCTCGGCCAGGCTGTCATTGCTGGTAAACAATCCGCCCGCGTGGTTGCCGATAGCCCGGATGATGCTGCCGGTCAGCGTCGCGACATCGATCACGATATCCGGCTTTTGCCGGGCAAGCAGGTAGGCCAGTGCATCGGCAAGGATGAGGCGGCCCTCGGCATCGGTGTCGGTAACCTCAATAGTTTTGCCCGAAAATGAATTGATCACGTCGCCCGGTTTGATGGCGTGGCCATCTATCATATTTTCCGCAACAGGGATGGCGCCGATCAGGTGCGCCTGTATTTTAAGCCCGGCTGCCGCAACGAAGGTGCCCAAAACTGCTGCCGCGCCGCCCATATCGCTCTTCATCAGGTGCATGTTTGTCGAAGGTTTCAGGCTGACGCCGCCGGTATCAAACGTAACACCTTTGCCGACCAGCCCCACAAACGGCCCCGCAGACGCCTGATCGCCGTATTCCAGCAGGATGAGCGCCGGCGCGTGCGGACTGCCTTTTCCAACGGCATACAAGGCATCGAGTCCCTGTTCGATCAGGTCCTCTTTTTCCAGAATACGGACGCTAAAGCCGGCCTTTTCACCCGCATGTTTTGCCCAGTCGCAGAGCACCTGGGGTGTTTTTTTGTTGCCCGGTGCATTCATCAGGTCCATGATGTCTTTTGTGACATCTGCAAAAACCTGCCCGCGACCGGCCGCAACCCCTGCATCACCGCAGGCAGCATCAGGAACCAGCACGTGTAATTCGGAGTCCTCCTGCCCAAAAACCGGGGCCGGTCGCGTATTATTATTTTCCGTTTGATAACGGCCCGGCGAATAAAGTCCCAGCAAAACGCCGGTAACGGCGGCATCGGTCAGGCGAAGCACGGTATCGGCAGGAAAATGACGCAGGTCAATGCCCGTTTGCGCCGGCAACCTGGACTTGAATTTATGCACAAAGGCGCGAACAGTGAGCAACATATTGGTAAAACCGGCTTTTTTGCCCATTCCAACCAGGTAAAGCCGGCGTGTCGGCGCAATACCCGAATACAACACAAATATCTCTCCCTGTTCCGCCTTAAAATCATTTTGCAGATTTGTCGTGTCGACGCCCGCCCCGACAGCAATTTCGGCAAGGCGGCCGGGCAGCATATCGTCCTGCACCAAAGGGAGGATCAGTGCATCAGGTGCCTTTCTATCACATATTTTTATGGTCATCGATCAGATTTTTACCCTCCGGGCGGGTGCAAAATAAGCGGTACAACAACATTTTTTTAGTACCACTCCTTCAAAAAAGCAGACACAATATTGAATATAAAAGCAATTAAAACACTGTATTTCAATTACTTAAAACAGATTTTATCTCTTGGCACCGCCATGTTGTGATGGATTAACAAATTAACAAACCAGTGTCCCCTGCGCTTGCGATGCGCTTCCTTTTTACTTTTGCCGCTGAACAAGGGCCCGACGAATAAAAATCGGGACATTCGTTCACCAAAATTTTGTCGCGCTATGATGGACCTAATGCCCGTTGACCGCCGAACCGGCCTGAGCCCGAAAAGTTTCGCCGAAGAATACCTGCATGCGATGAAACCGGTGGTACTCACCGACCTGACCGCCTCCTGGCCTGCCCGACAACGGTGGACCGTAGAGCATTTCAAAGCAAGCTACGGACATTTGCGCGTCCCTGTTGTCTCCAATAATTATTCCAAACCCGGCAAGGGGTATATGACGCCCGACCGGATCATTTCCTTTAAGGAATTTTTGGAGATCATCGAGAGCGGCCCGACCGATCTGCGTATTTTTCTCTGGAATATATTCCGTGTCGCACCGGAATTGCGCAGCGATTTCCATATTCCAACCATCATGGACGGCTTCGTCAACGAATTACCTTTTATGTTTTTCGGCGGGGAGGGTTCGAAAGTTGCCCTGCACTATGATATTGACATGAGCCATGTATTTCTGAACCAGATACACGGCCGCAAGCGCGTTATCCTGTTTGCCCCCGACCAAAGCCGCAACCTGTACCACCATCCGTTTACGGTGGCCAGTTATGTCGACCTGAACAACCCCGATTACGAGAAATATCCTGCTCTGGCCAAGGCTAAAGGCTTCGAGGTAATGTTGCAGCCCGGCGAAACGCTTTTCATGCCTTCCGGCTACTGGCATTACATCGAGTACACCGACGGCGGCTACTCCATCAGCCTGCGCTCGTTCGGATCCTTGCCGGCGCGGGTGCGCGGACTGGCCAATATTGCCACTCATTATGTAGTGGACAAGGGTTTGAACCGTCTGATCGGACCGAGTTGGCGCAAAATGAAGGAGCGGCTGGCCGAGCGCCGGGCGGTGTGAGTCAAAACTTCAGCATTATACGTCCTGAATTTTTGGAGCTGCGGTCGTCGTCGATCGGAATGTATATGCGTTCCAGCAATTCGGGCGACATCCGGAAGTATTCATCCCGGCGGGCGGCTCTAAAGCGGCCACCGTCGCATTGGCCCGAGCCGGCGCTAACGTCCACTTCATACCATGTACCCTCGAGACAAACGGCATTCCAGGCGTGGTTGGGCTCTACGGTTGCCGGATTTACCTTTTCGCCGTTGAAACGCGCAAACCCTTCCAGGCTGCTGCACTGGATTTCCGCGAGGCGGCACATGATCCTGAACAGAAAGGCATAGCCCTCGCAACGTGTACGGCGGGTTTTCAGGATATTTTCCAGTTGCTGCTGGGTATAATACAGGGGATGAACGGCTTCATCGGGCACTGTCTCCAGTCCGTTCTCCTTGCCGCAATCGTAGGCGATATTTTCTGATATCCAGACAAAAATGGCACGCGCTTTTTCCAGTTCGGCAGAAAAAGGTGCGGTAAGCGTATCAGCCAGTTGCTCTATATCATTATCGCTCAGCCGAATTTTTGCAGCATAAGCATCTACGGCACCCATATCCGTCTGGGCGCCGGCGCACTGCGGAGCAAGGCAAAGGCAAAGCGAAAAAAGAAGCGTTTTACCCATGTTCTAATAACGCCGGGTCACTGCTGAAAAGTGTTGTTCAGGCATGTTCCGCCAGTTCCAGCCAGCGCATCTCCTTTTCATCGAGCGTTTTTTGCAGCGCCCCCAGTTCATTGGAAAGTTTGGAAACTTCGTCGGGCGCAAGATCGGCGGCATTGAAGCGGTCGAGTATTTCTTTCTTGCGGTTTTCCAGGGAGGCCAGTTCCTTTTCGAGTTTTTTCATCTCGTTGCGCTCCGTGTTCGTCAGTTTTACCCCGGTATTGGTACTACCGGCACCACCGGTACCGCCGGCTTTAGCCGGCGACGCACCTGCCGCACCTGATTCGCCGGCTAAAGCCGGCGGTACCTGTGGCGCCCGTTGCATGGCGCGGAACTCGGCATAGGTACCGTTGAAGTCCCTGACTTTGCCGTTGCCTTCAAACACAAACAGGTGATCCACCAGGCGGTCCATGAAATAGCGGTCGTGCGTGACCACCACAAGGCAGCCGGGATAATCTTCAAGGAAGTCCTCCAATACCTGAAGGGTGATCACATCCAGGTCGTTGGTCGGTTCGTCGAGGATGAGGAAGTTGGGATTCTTCATCAGCACGGTGAGCAGGTATAGTCTCCGGCGTTCGCCGCCGCTGAGTTGACTGACGTATACCTGCTGCTGGGGGCGCGTAAACATAAAGCGTTCCAGCAATTGGGCTGCCGACAATTCCTTGCCCTTTTCAAGGGGAATAAACTCGGCGATATCGCGCACGGCATCGATCACCCGTTTGTCTTCATTCATTTGAATCCCTTCCTGCCGGTAAAACCCGAAAATAATGGTGTCGCCCACCACGACCTTTCCGGTATCCGGCGCAAGCGATTGGGTAAGCAACTGGAGGAATGTCGATTTACCTGTGCCGTTTTGCCCGACGATACCCACGCGTTCGCGGCGCTTGAACTTGTAGCTGAAATTTTCGATGATCTTCTTGTCGCCGAAACTCTTCCCGACGTTGTGCAATTCCACGATCTTGCCGCCCAGCCAGTTCTCCTTGATCTGGAGGCTCATTTCGTCGTTTTTCTTTTTCAGCGTGTCGTTGACCTCCTTCCGGTTGAAATAGGCATCGACCCGCGCTTTGGCCTTGGTGGTGCGGGCCTGCGGCGAGCGGCGCACCCATTCGAGTTCGCGTTTGAGCAGTTTGTTCTGGCGCTCATAAGTGGTGGCTTCCACTTCCTCCCGCATGGCCTTTTTTTCCAGGTAATCGGAATAGGAGCCGGAATAACGGCGCAACTGGCCGCCTTCGAGTTCGATGATGCTGTCGCACACATTTTCCAGAAAATAGCGGTCGTGCGTGACCATGAACAGCGTGATGCCGGGCTGTTGCAGGTATTCCTCCAGCCATTCGATCATTTCGACGTCGAGGTGGTTGGTCGGCTCGTCGAGGATCAGAAAATCGGGTTCTTCGAGCAGTATCTTTACCAGCGCCAGGCGCTTCTGCTGGCCGCCTGAAAGCGTTTTCACCTTTTGTTCGAAGTTCTCCATTCGAAAGCGGAACAGTGTTTCCTTCACCTTCGCTTCAAAAGTCCAAGCATCGTGCTGGTCCATATCAGCCATCGCATCGTGCAATTCGGCGGTGTTTTCAGGGTGTGCGAGGGCGTGTTCGTACCGCTGCACGACGCGCACCAGCGGATTGGCCGGGTCGAGTACGGCGCCCAGCACATCGAGTTCCGGGTGAAAATGGGGCTCCTGGTCCAGCCAGCCGATGCGAATGCCCTTGCGCAGGATGATCTTCGCATTTTCACCTTCTGAGCCTTCCCGACCTGCGATGACCCGCATGAGGGTGGTTTTGCCGGTGCCGTTTTTGGCGATCAGGCCGATCTTTTGTCCCCTGTCGATATGCAGGCTGATGTTCTGAAACAGCACTTTTTCGCCGTAGGACTTGGTAACGTTTTCTATTGTAAGGAAATTCACGATGGACGGTGGACAGTAGACGGTGGACGGTTGGGGCGCAAAGGTAAACAATTCGGGCGCCCCTGTTTTTTGGAATAAATTGCGATTTTTGCCGCTTCGACTTGCGTGTCGGCAGATCGCTTTGAAACAACCCGTAAAGTGGCTCGAAAAAATAAACTCCGCAAATTCGCAGAACTACTGTCCTTTCCAAATGTGTTCGAGTGCTACGACTTCAAACAGCCCTCGCTCACCGGCGCCGATATGGAGACCGTCGACCTGAAAGGGCGATGGCAGGAGGCGTATTTCGGCAATAAAAATCCGATTACCCTCGAACTGGCCTGCGGAGGCGGGGAATACACAGTGGCCCTGGCGCAGCGGTTTCCGGAACGCAATTTTATCGGTGTGGACATCAAAGGCAACCGCATTTGGAAAGGGGCAAAAACAGCGCTCGAACGAGGGCTTTCAAACGCCGCTTTCCTGCGTACACGCATCGAGATCATCGATCATTTCATCGCACCGGGCGAGGTAGCGGAAATATGGATCACGTTTCCCGACCCTTTCCCCCGCGCCAGCAAGGAGAACCGGCGGCTAACATCGCCTTTTTTTCACGAAAAATACCGTCAAATCCTGCAACCCGGTGGCCCCGTACACCTCAAACACGACGACCCGGAGTTCTACCATTTCACCCTGGAGACGATAGCCGCCGACCCGCGTTGCCAACTGATCTACCACAACGACGACATTTATGCCGGGACGTTGAAATTTCCGGAACTGGCCATACAGACCCTTTATGAATCCTTTCACCTGGCCGAAGGAAAAAAAATAAAATACGTCCGGTACACGATCAACGATCCGGAGGCTGCAAAAAACGACACAATACAGCGCAACAGCTGAACATCTTCCAGCGCCTGTTGTTACCTTTCAACACCCCCATTGCTTCTTTAATGCTCAACCAATTTAACTAAAACAATAAAAAATATGGCTTTTACTCTGCCCGATCTCCCCTATGCCTTTTCTGCCCTCGAACCCAACGTCGACGCCCGCACGATGGAAATTCACCACGGCAAGCACCATGCCGCCTACGTCAACAACCTGAATGCCGCCCTTCAGGGCACTGAAAACGAAGGAAAAAGCCTCGAAGAACTGATGGCAAACATTTCCAGCCTGCCCACCGCCGTGCGCAACAATGGCGGCGGCCACTGGAACCATTCCATGTTCTGGGAAATCATGAGCCCGAACGGCGGCGGTACGCCGACCGGCGATCTGGCATCCAAAATCAACAGCAATTTCGGCAGCTTCGACGAGTTTAAAAAACAGTTCGCACAGGCAGCAGCCACGCGATTCGGCTCCGGATGGGCCTGGCTCTGTGTTGGCGAAGACAGCAATCTTTTCATCACGTCGACCCCCAATCAGGACAACCCGCTGATGGACCTGGCCGATAAAAAGGGACAACCGATACTCGGTCTCGACGTATGGGAACACGCTTACTACCTGCATTACCAGAACCGCCGGCCGGATTATATCGCCGCATGGTGGAACGTGGTAAACTGGAATGAAGTGGAAAACAGGTACCGCAACGCGATACGTTAACCCGAATCTGCCCCGGACAATACAACCAGCCGCCCGATGCCAATGTATGCATCGGGCGGCTTTTTTATTCCGGCACAGCCTCGCAAATTGCAAGACCCCCTTTTCAATTTTTTATACATTTGGCCTTCCATTTACATCGCGGTGCGTCAGTTGCTGTCTTTCATACTCGTGGGTCTCGTCTCATTCCAATCGACCGGGTACCTGGTGCTGCCCATGGTACGGTTGGGTGCAGCCCGTTCGCGATCTGTGAAAACCCTGCGTGAGGAGGGCGATGAACTGATTCTGCTGATCTCCCGGGCTGAATTTGAATCATGCCGCTCCGGCAAAAGAGAGTTTTGGCGCGACGGAGTATTATACGACATCGTAAGCATCCGGCCCGAGGGCAATTCCATCCGCGTCACGGCCTGTGCCGACCGGCATGAACAAGCCCTGCTGCAGGGCATCCAACAGATGTTCCAGTATCCGGAAGGCACTTCAAACGGGAACCCCTTGCCCAGACTGCTGGCACAATTGCTGACCGCCCCGTATATGCAGGCCGGAATTGCCTGGGTACTCAGACATCCGCGGGTGGCGGAATACCACATCAATTTTTTGTCGCCTTTCTTTCCGGACTCACGAGAACCGGAAATTTGTTCCCCTCCTCCCGAAACGGTTTAGCATCCGGTTTCACCTGCTTTTTTTAACCGACGACAGCGTTGTTGCTGCGGAGCCTTTGCCTTGCATAATGTAGTGCCGACCTCGGGCCTGCATTCCGCATGCGCAGCATAATGGTCGCGCACATGCCGTTGTTGCCCATTTTTACGGATATGAAAAAATGCATTTTCACGGTGCTGCTCCTCGCCGTTGGGTGCCTCGACACGTGGGCGCAACAGCCCGACACGCTCACCGCTCCGCAGCCTTTGCAGGAAGTACTGATAACAGGCATTCGCGACGCGGCAATCCGCGAAACAGCGATCAACCTCTCGGCATTGCGCCGGGAGCAGATCGAACGGACGGGGGCGGCCACCCTCTGCGATGCGCTTGCCGCCATGCCGGGTGTGAGCATGCTGCACACCGGACCAGGCATTGCCAAACCCGTTGTGCGCGGACTTTATGGCAACAGGGTACTGGTACTGCTTTCCTCACTCAAGTTTGACAACCAGCAGTGGCAGGATGAACACGGGCTGGGGCTTTCTACCGTGGGTATAGACCGGGTGGAACTCATCAAAGGCCCGGCTTCGGTATTGTATGGCTCTGAGGCCGTGGGCGGAGTGATCAATATTATTGAAGAAAGACCGGAACCCGACTTGCCGCATCAGGGCGACGTCAACCTGCGGCTGTATTCCAATACGCAGGGGATCAACGGCGATGCAGGTCTGCTGGGCAACACCCGTACAGGCTGGTGGCGCGTGCGGGCCGGAGCCGACAGCCATACCGACTATTCCGACGGCAAAGGCGACCGGGTGCTCAACAGCCGCTTCGGCGGGTTTTACCTCAAGGGGACACTTGCATTTCGGAATACGCGGCGGCAAATGGTGGTCAACTACAGCGGATCGCTGAGCCGTTTCGGTTTCATCGTGGATGACCTTGTCGATTTTTTCGACGCCGATGCCCGCCGGAGCAGAAGTTTTGCCGGGCCGCATCACAGTGTCGCGCTGAATGTGCTATCGGTCGAAAATACCTACTGGAAACAACGCGGATTGATTAAAGTAAATGCGGGACTGCAAAGCAACCTGCGCCGGGAAGATGAAGGAGGGGGCGCCGTCAGTCTGAACATGCACCTGCTCTCGCTACCCTATAACGCGCAATGGATACGGCCGATCAATAAATACGATGAATTGATCGTGAGCATTACAGGATCGCTTGAGCAGAACACCAACTATGGCGCCCGGATTATCGTACCCGACGCTAACATGGCGGAGCAGGGGCTTTCACTGTTTTACAGGCACCGTCGGGGATCGATTGTACTGGAAGGTGGACTGGGTGCGCAGGACAAATTCATCCAGACCCTTGAAACACGACTGCTCAACACTCCCGACAAGGAACTCCGGCCGTTTAAACGCAACCGGGCATCGCTCAACGGACTGCTGGGGCTTGCGTGGAACCCTTCAGCGCAATGGTCTTTCAAATGGAACGCCGCCACCGGTTTCAGGGCTCCGAATCTGGCCGAACTTTCGTCCAACGGCCTGCACGAAGGCATTTTTCACTATGAAATAGGAGATCCCAATCTGCGCAACGAGCAAAATCTGAACGCAGAAATGGGGCTGCTTCACGAAAGTCGCCTCATCACGGTCAATATCGCTATGTGGGTAAACCAGTTCCGCAACTATGTCTACCTCGCTCCTACGGGAAAAGATACGCTGGGCTTTCCATTGTACCGGTACCGGCAGGACGACGCCCGCCTGTATGGCGCGGAAATCGAAACCACCTGGCATTTGTCGGCTTGGCACTGGACGAACGCATACACTTTCGTGCGCGGCACACGCCACGACGATGCGCCTTTACCCTTTGTCCAGGCGCCAAAATGGGTCAGTCGGCTTCGATGGGAACATTCCGGCGGCAAAACCTGGCAAAAACCATGGTGTACCGTGGCGGGCGAATACATTTTCGCACAAAACCGGCCTGCGGAATACGAAACGGCTACTCCGCCCTATTTTTTGCTGCAAGCCGGCCTGGGCGCCGAACTGCACTACGGGAATAACACCATCGTGCTCTCATTAACAGGCCGCAACCTGCTCGACCGGCGATATGCAGACCACCTGTCGCGCCTGAAAGCATTCAATATTTACGATATGGGACGAACCGTCGAACTGTCCGTTCGGGTGCCGTTCCGATTTTAAACACACACTAAACATTTTCAAGATTATGCAAAAACGACTGTATTTACCGCTTTTCTCCCTGCTCTTCTCCTTGTTGATGCTGGTTTCCTGCGAAAAAGATGCGGGCAAACTACCGGCCATCGAGTTCAAAACAATTGCCGGCTATGTTTCTACCGACACGACAGTAGCACAGGGCGATGCCGTTCTGGTGGGTATCATCGCGCAAAAGACCGAAGACAAGGACGTGCTCAAAACCTTCAATGTATCGGCAAGTTTCGACGGCGGCGCCAGCACTTCGCTGCTCACCCAGAGTCTGAGTGGATCGGAGGGCGATCTGTTCCAGGCGGACATGCCTATCACCGTACGCAACCAGGCGGGCACCGAGCAGTACACGTTCACGGTGACCAATCGCGATGGATTGACCAATTCCGTCAGCCTGACCCTGACCGTACAATAATCTGTGTGGTAGCACAGCATAAAAAAACCGCCCGGCAACACTGCCGGGCGGTTTAAACATCCATTCATGGTGTAACTGAGGTCACACCGACGGGTCCGCCGGCGTATTCGGGTTGTTGTCGCGTTCTACCGTTGGGTAAGGGTAGAAATTGCGGCTGCGCTCGGAATCCGGATCATTCGGGCCGGGGCGGCCGAAACGGCGGCAATCTTCCAGTTTCTGACCGCTCATATACAATTCAATGCAGCGGTGGCGGTAGATATCCAGCAGGACGGCATCCTTGTCGGTCGGGTCGCCGGCAAAAGCCGTGCTTTTGGCGGTGACATTAAAGGCATCGGCCGTTTTGGTACGCACGGCGTCGAGCGCTGCAACGGCTTCGGGCAGCATGTTCATACGGGCATAACATTCCGCCTTGATGAGCGTCATTTCGCCGGGCAGGTAAAGCGGGATCGGGTCGGTATCGGATTTGAAGAAACCCTGCACTTTTACCGGCGCCGTATTGGCGCCCAGATAGAAAGCAACACGGGCGTCGTCACCATCGGGAACCAATGCCGCCGGGAGGCCGAAATTGGGCAGACCGTTGTAGGTATTGTTGTTGACCAGTGAGGTACGGAATACCGGGTTGGGGCTGACCGCATCGAATTTGAACACCGACTTACTCGCCAGATCCACCTTTTCGGCGGCCGCAAGTGCATCAGCGTATTTGCCCAACATGAGGTTGTAGCGTGCCAGCAGGGCATACACCGTGTTTTTGATGTTGATATCCGTGCCCACCTTGGTATTGAAAAAAGTCGATGGCGGAGTGGACTCGGCAATCGGGGCTGCTGCATTGAGCAGGTCAACCGCCTCCTGCAAGGCGTCGTTGCGCGATTTGAAAGCCGGGCGCTTGCCGTTCAGGAACTCATCGGCGCCCACGACTTCGGTCGGTACGCTTTCCCAGAACTGCGCCATGGTGCCGATCGCCATCGCCTTGAAGACGTGGCCGTACACCCGGACCATTTCGGTCGTACCCGTTTCCCGGACATTTTCGTAATTGTCGATCAGGAGCTGTGCATTGGTCTTGACAATATTGCAGCTCGACCAGATGTTGTTCAGAAAGGCATTGTTGCCACCCACATTACCTTTGCCTGATTCAAGCGCCGCCAGTTCGCCGTTACCGGTATTGATAACATAGAGCTCTTTGGTAGACAGGCCATTGGCCGATACGGCGTTGTAAAGTGCGCTGGTAGCACCTACGGAAAACTCCTTTTTAAGGCCGACAATCAGAGCCGTAAGACCCTCGGCGTTCTTGATGACCTCACCGCCGTCGGCAGCGTTGGGGTTAACAAACTCCTTTTGGCAACCCGCGAACGCGATCAGGGCGGGAGTCAGGAGATATATGATGTATTTTTTCATTGTCAATGATTTTTGTAAATGTGTTGAGTGGGTTCAGAGGGGATGGAATGGGTTTAAGATATGACGTTCCAAACCCCGCAAAATCAGAACTTGCCGTTCACCCGCACCATAAACGTCTGCGGAATGGGCACGTTTCCGAAATCGTCGCCCCGAACGCGGTCGTTCTGGCCGGCGGAGTTGGTTTCGGGGTCGAAGCCCTGATAATCATCAAAAGAGATCAGGTTGCGGCCGAGGAAACTGACGCTGAAGTTTTCAAAAACGCGACCGACGCGACCAAAATTGTAGGTCAGGCCGAGTTCGCGCAGTTTGATGTAAGAGCCGTCTTCAATATGCTCCTCCTGGATGCGCTGGCCCGTAACGCCACCGGCGATCGAAGCCACGTAACCGCGCGGCACTTCTCCTTTCAGTTCTTTTTCTGCCAGGTCGCCGAAGCCGACGTTGTTACCCGTGATACGGTTCCAGTTGAATACTTCGGCGCCCATGCTGGCGTCGAACTGGAAATTGAGCGTCACCTTGCGCCAGGTCACGGCCGAACTCAGCGAGCCGATCCAGTCGGGGAACGGATTACCCAGCACCTTGCGCAGTTCCTGGGTGCCCGTGGTAAGCGGCTGACCGTTGCCGTCGCGGACGGGCACATACACACTGCCGGCGTAGCGGTAGATGCGATCTTTCAAAGCGCCTGTAGGCAGGGAGTTTTCGTCGTAAGCGGCTTCGGTGAAGACCAGGCCGCGCTCCGGCTGTGCCAGGCCCTGCGACGTCAGCAGCAGCGAGCCGTCGTCGTTGCGGGCATAGTAACGGCCGAAGAATACGCCGAATGCTTCGCCGTTGAGGGCAGACTGGGTACCGTCGCTGCCGCGCAGGGAAAGTACGCCGTCGAGTCCGGACACTTCGTTCTTGTTGGAGGAGAAGTTCAAACCGAGGTCCCAGGAGAAATCGCTGGTACGAACGGCCTGGGCCTGGAGCAGAATTTCGATGCCCTTGTTGTTCATTTTACCTACGTTGGTCACCAGCGAGGTACCGCCGACCGACGGCGGGATGGGCCGGTTGAACAGCAGGTTATTGATATCCTGGTTGTAATAGGTCACACTCAGGCCGATGCGGTTGCGCAGGAAGGCCATGTCGGCGCCTGCCTCCGTTTCGGTCATCACCTCGGGTTTTACATTCGGGTTATTGAGCGCGCGGGGCGGTGTAATGGCGGGCAAACCGGTGAGGTTGGTGCCCGGGAAGTTGTTGAAACGGTCATAGGCGCCGATGCCGGTCAGGTTGCCCGCCTGGCCATAGGAGGCGCGCAGTTTGAGCGTGCTCAGCGCCGTTGTCGACTGGAACAGGCGCGAGGCCACCCAACTCAGGCTGGCTTTGGGGTAAAAGTTGGACTGGTTGTCGGTGGAAAAGGCCGAGGAGCCGTCTACACGACCGGCGAGGGTCAGGTACAGCATTTCGTCATAACCAAAAGTCTCCTGCAGGAAATAGCCGTTGACGGACAGTTTGGAAATGGACTGTACCGGCAGGGAAAAGATATTGGATGCCGCCGAGATGTTCTGGATCAGCGGCGCCAGGTCGCGACCTTCCTGTCCGGTGAAATCGCTGCGCAGGAACTGGAACTGGTAGCCTGCGGTAGTGGTCGAGGTAAACTTGGCGCCGAGGTTCGTTTCATACGTACCCATGATGTCGCTGTTGTACTGCGTCACGTTGGAATTCGCGATCGCCACATATCCGTCGGGGAAGAAGGTTGCGGCAACACCGGCGTAGGGCACCCTCGGGTGGTATTCGTTGCCCTGCAGGGAATAGTTGTCGATACCGAAAGTGTAATCCACCCGGAATCCCTTGAAGGGGAACAGTTTCAGGCCAATGTCGGCGATGTTGCGGTTGGTACGCTGTGTGATGTCGAACGTTTCCAGCACCGTCAGCGGGTTCATCCGCACCAGTTCAACCTGCTTGAGTGTACCGTCGGCGTTGCGTTCGGTGATGTCCCACACGTTGTCGATGATAAACATGGTGCTCACCGGGCTGAAGAAGTTGTTGCCGTTGGGCATGTCCTGGCTGCGGCTGTTGGTGTAGCTCAGGCCCGCCGTCACGGTGGCCCATTTGCTCAGTGTCTGGTTGAGGCGCAGGCGACCCGTGTATTTTTTGAAATTGGTATTTTTGACAATACCGTCGTTGTTGGCGTAGCCGAACGAGGCGTAGTAGTTCGATTTTTCGTTGCCGCCCGTTACGGAGAGGAAGTTTTCCGTGCCGAATGCTTTCTGGAAAATCTCTTTCTGGTAGTCGTAGCGGGTCACGTCGTACTGATCGGTGATGAGCAGGCGGTTGACCGGACCTACTTTTACAAAGTTAACACCCTGGGCTTGCAGGGCTGCTTCGCCCGGCCCGAGGTTCAGCAGAATCGTCAGGCGGTCCTGGGCGGTTTCCAGGCGGTCGCTGCCTTTGAGTCCGAAACGTTTGCCGTACTCGGTGAAGAACACCTTCTGGCGCAGTTTGCTGATGCCTGCGCTGGTGCTGAACTCGATCGTGGGTTTGCTCGAACGGCCGCGTTTGGTGAATATCTGTACCACGCCGTTGGAGGCCCGGGAGCCGTACAACGCCGCAGCCGAAGCGCCGCTCAACACCTCGATACGCTCGATATCGTTCGGGTTGATGTCGACCAGGCGGTTCTGACCGGCCTGAAAACTCGTCGTCATGGCGTCGCCGCTCAGGTTGATGACGTTCTGGGACGAGTTGTCCACGATAACGCCGTCGACGATATACAGGGGGTCCGACGAACCTTTGATGGAACTCACCCCGCGCAGGCGGATGGAGAAGCCGCCGGCAGGATCACCCTGGTTCTGGCTGATCTGGGCGCCGGCCACCTTGCCGGCCAATGCGCCGAGCGGGTTGACGGTGCCCGACTTCTCCAGGCTTTTGCCGTCGACCACACCGATATAGTTGCCGAGTGTGCGGCGGGTGGAAGTGGGCGAGTTACCCGTGATGATGACTTCGTCGAGGTTGAGGATGTCGCTGCCCATCGTAACGTCTTCTTTCAGGTTCGACTGTCCGAGGGAAATCGACACGGCGCGGCGTTCTGTCTGGAACCCGAAGTAGCGGAATTCCAGGGTGTAGGTGCCTTCGGCAACGGCGCCGCTGAGATCATACACGCCGCCGGCATCGGTAAATACCGCCTGGCGGGCCTCAACCAAAACGACCGATACACTGGCAAGTGGCGCGCCGGTGTCGTCAATAACGGTCCCTTTGATAGAGTAGTTGACAGCCTGGGCTGACAGGAGTGCCGGAAGGAATACCAGCAGCCACATTCCCAGGCGACCGGGAAGGGTAGAAAATTGCTTCATACAATGGATAAGTTTGTTAATTGAATCAATGTCAATTTTGGGATTAAAATGATTATTCTGAAATCTTTTCAAAACTCAGACTTGATGGGCAAACGTAATGATAAAAATCTGATTTTTATTTGGTTTTAGATTTTAACATAAATCTTCCGCCTGTACAGGTAAAAACACACGGACCAGCAGATCAGCATGAACGTCAGGGCAAAAAGCAGGGAGCCAAACGGGCCGTCGTCGATCGGGCGGAAGAGGTTATTGGATATCCATCCGTACAGCGAAACGGTCTCTTCGCCTTCCATCCATTGCACCTTCAGCATGGTTTTCGTGAGCAGGCCTGCCAGCACATAGGCAAACAAAGGATTGGCGCCAAACACCAGGAAAAAAGTGATGTAGCGCCGCCCGTCGGCGATGTCGAGCGCCCAGACGCTGAAGGCGAGCAATATCATGGAGATACCGCCTGTGTACAGGACGAAAGAACTCGTCCACAGGCTTTTGTTGATCGGGAAAACGAGGTCCCAGGCAAGTCCCGCTCCTGCAAGGACAACGCCGCACAGCAACAGGTCGCGTACGGCCAGTATTTTTTCTTCCTGCCGGCGCTGCATCAGTTGTCCGCTCCACCAGCCCAGCAGCACCGTCACTATGGCGGGCAGGGTACTCAGGATACCTTCAGGGTCAAAAGGAACGCCCTTGCCCTGCCACATATGCGCCGGACCCATGATCGCCAGGTCGACCTGCCGTACGACGTTGCCCATCAGTCCATACGGGTCCTGTCCGGGTTCGGCGAAGTAATACAGCAATCCCCAGTACCCCAGCAACATTCCGGCAGCCGTGGCCAGGAGCCAGCGGCCCGGAATGGTCAGGGCCAGCAGCGAAGCGAAACCGTAACCCAGTGCCAGGCGCGGCAGTACGCCCAGGAAGCGCAGTTTGTCCCAGTCTTTCCAGAAAAAGGGGAATTTGGCCAGCAGCAGGCCAAGGGCAAACAGGATAACCGTCCGTTTCAGCACCTTCATGCCCAGTTCACGGTTCAGCCGGCGGCCGTATTTTTCAAAGGAGTACCACATCGATACCCCGATGATAAACATGAAGGACGGAAACACCAGATCCGTGGGGGTGCAGCCGCTCCATTCGGCGTGGAGCAAGGGGGAATATACATGCTGCCAGGAGCCCGGCGTATTCACAATGAGCATCAGGGCGATGGTCAGCCCGCGGTAAAAATCGATGGAGAGGTAGCGCACGGATAGGATAATTGATGGAGGATAAATTCTTTCGCAGGCGCCCCGGAGATACAGTGACAAAGGAACGAAAGAATATTTCAATTATCCAAAAGATGGAAAAGGCAGAGGATTAGAGATGGCCCGGAGGTTCATGGGTGCGCTCCAGGCCATCTCCAAACCCTTAATCCGGCATCTTCGACGCAATAGCCATCAGAAACTCCTGCTTGGTATTTTCGTTGAGGAATTTGCCGGAGTATTCCGCCGTAATGGTGCTCGCGCCGTGGTGCTCCACGCCGCGCGCCTGCACGCACATGTGTTTGGCATCGATGTATACAGCCACGTCGTCGGTTTTCAGTACGCGCTTGAGTTCTTCAGCGATCTGCATGGTCAGGCGCTCCTGCACCTGCGGGCGGCGGGCATAAAAATCAACGATGCGGTTCAGTTTCGACAGTCCCACGACCCTGCCGCCGGGGATATAGGCCACGTGGGCCACGCCGAAAATCGGCTGAAAGTGGTGTTCGCAGGTGCTTTGCAGCGGTATGTTGCGCTCGACGACGAGGCGGCGGTACTGGTATTTATTGTCAAAGGTCGTCACGGCAGGTTTGTTGGCCGGGTTGAGCCCGCGGAACACCTCGTTGACGTACATCTTGGCCACACGCCGGGGTGTGCCGCGCAGGCTGTCGTCGCGCAGGTCGAGGCCGAGAATGTTCATGATTTCCGCAAAATGGTCGGAAATACGTTCAATTTTTTCGGCTTCAGAGAGGTCAAAAGCACGCGGGTTCATCGGGGTATCCGATGCGGTGGCAATATGCAGGTCGCCAAGATCGTCGGTATCAGCAAGCCCGTCGAGGTGACCGTTCAATTGATGAAAATCTGCCATGATAAAGGTTTTGTCTGTTGAAAAGTGAGGATTTGAAAGGCGCTGCCCGGAAAACAGGCAGATGTAAAAAATCAGTAGCGAAACAGTGATACAGACGCTATTGTTTAACAATTAAATGCACCGATCCTGAATAGGTTGAACAAAATGTTCGGGTGGCGACAGTTTTCGCTGTATTGGTGTTATTTGTGGTGATTGGGGGAGGCATACCTCTTCATCTGGTGAAGGACCGGTATGTGGTACCCAATCCGGCAGAACGTGGCATTTGCTGGTTGATGTTGGTCACACAACCATAATCGTTATTTCTCCAACTGCCCTTATCTTAGCGGGCGAAAGCAGTACTGCCCTTTCGCCCGCTTTATATTTTTTACCCGTCAATACAACAACCATGTACAGAAATCAAAGCGGCGGTTTCCGCATCTCCCCTACCCTTTTGATCGCCGTCGTCATGGCCGGCTTCGCCCTTTGCCGGTATTACGGCAGCAGTTCGACCAACGAGATCACCGGTGAAACGCAACATATCTCGATGTCGCCCGAACAGGAGATCGCCATGGGGCTGCAAAGCGCCCCGCAGATGGCGCAGGAGTTCGGCGGACTGAGCCGCAACCAACAGGCAGCAGCCCTGGTCAAGCAGGTCGGCCAGAAGGTCGTACGCAGTTCGGTTGCGGCGCGTACTCCCTACCAATACGACTTCCACCTGCTCGCCGACCAACAAACGATCAACGCTTTTGCCCTGCCCGGCGGACAGATCTTTATCACCGAAGCGCTGCTCATGCGCCTGACTACCGACGGACAGTCGCTCAACGAGGACATGCTCGCGGGCGTGCTCGGCCATGAGGTGGGCCACGTGGTGGCGCGGCACAGCGCCGAAAAACTGGCGCAAATGGAACTGGCACAGGGCATTACCGGCGCCGTCACCATGGCCACCTACGATCCCTCCAATCCCAACTCGGGCTACCTCGCCCAAACTGTGGCCAATATGCTGCAACTGAAATACGGCCGAGAACAGGAACTGCAAAGCGACAACCTCGGCGTGCGCTTTATGCTCGAATCGGGCTACGAACCCGAGCGGCTGATCGACGTCATGGAGGTGCTCAAAAAGGCTGCGGGACCCAATCGCACGCCGGAATTCCAGAGCACGCACCCCGATCCGGAGAACCGGCAGGAGGCGATCCGGGCCGCGATTCAGCAGTGGCGGGGACAGGGAGGGTAGTTGATTTTTGAGAGGATTTACAAGTATATTCCAGACAGGATTTACAGGGTTTCAGGTTTTTATCAGACCGTTCATACCGGCAATAAACATCTAAATCCTGTAAATCCTGTCTGCTTTTTGCCTTATCGGCCGACCATGTCTTCGGGCCTGACCCAGGCGTCGAATTCTTCCGCCGTGAGGTAGCCGAGTTTAATGGCCGTTTCTTTCAGTGTAGAACCCTCGCGGTGTGCCGTCTGGGCAATCTCAGCCGCTTTGTAGTAACCTATTTTAGTGTTCAGTGCGGTCACCAGCATGAGGGAGTTGTTCACGTGTTTGGCGATGTTGTCGCGCAGCGGCTCTATGCCGACGGCGCACTTGTCGTTGAACGACACGCAGGCTTCGCCGATCAGGCGCGCCGAGTGCAGGAAGTTGTAGATCATCACCGGCTTGAACACGTTCAATTCAAAATGTCCGGTTGCGCCGCCGATATTGATGGCCACGTCGTTGCCCATCACCTGGGCGGCCACCATGGTGAGCGCCTCGCACTGCGTGGGGTTGACTTTACCCGGCATGATACTGGAGCCCGGCTCGTTGTCGGGGATATGTATTTCGCCGATGCCAGAACGCGGTCCGGAAGAAAGCATGCGGATGTCGTTGGCGATTTTCATGAGGCTCACGGCCACCGTCTTCAGGGCGCCGTGGCTTTCCACGATTCCGTCGTGCGCGGCAAGGGCTTCGAATTTGTTGGGGGCTGTAATGAACGGCAATCCCGTGAGCGCAGCGATGTGCCCGGCTACGTTTTCCGAATACCCTTTTGGCGTATTAATACCTGTGCCGACGGCCGTACCGCCAAGGGCGAGTTCGCTCAGGTGGGTCAGGCTGTTGCGAATGGCGCGCAGACCGTGGTCGAGTTGAGCAACGTAGCCGCTGAACTCCTGCCCCAGCGTGAGCGGCGTGGCGTCCATGAAGTGGGTACGACCGATCTTCACCACATCCATATAGGCGTCGGATTTCGCTTTCAGCGTGTCGCGCAGTTTTTCGATGCCGGGGATAGTCACTTCGATCAGCATCTTGTAGGCCGCGATGTGCATGGCCGTCGGGAAAGTATCGTTCGACGATTGCGATTTGTTTACGTCGTCGTTGGGGTGTACGAACTTCTGCTCGTCAGTGAGTTGGCCGCCGTTGAGCACGTGCGCGCGGTAGGCGATCACCTCGTTGGCGTTCATGTTGCTCTGGGTACCGGAACCGGTCTGCCAGACGACGAGCGGGAACTGGTCGTCGAGTTTGCCGGCAAGTATCTCGTCGCATACCTGCGCGATCAGGTCGCATTTTTCCTTGGGTAGCACCCCGGCGTCGAAGTTGGTCAGTGCCGCGGCTTTTTTCAGGTAGGCAAAGGCCCGGATAATCTCGATGGGCATGCGGTTGGTCTCGCGTGCGATCTTGAAATTTTCGATGGAGCGCTGTGTTTGCGCGCCCCAATATACATGAGCGGGCACCTGCACTTTGCCCATGGTATCTTTTTCTATGCGGTATTCCATGTTACGGTAGACGGTGGACGGTGGATGGTAGACGGTGGATGGTTGGCGGGGCGAGCGGCAAAGGTAAAAATTGTCAACTTATTGCGGGGTAACGCGTGTCGTAACGCGTGTCCTTAATCCAGATGTTTACTTAGTGGTGGCACCTGTGTAATAACTGCCGGTTTTCCGCGGAAAAC
>CALMBD010000251.1 GCA_937861115.1 uncultured Bacteroidota bacterium
CGACGAGGGTATACGTTCCCGGCAAGGATACAATCGGGTTCTGGGCAGTCGAAAGGTAGTTGCCCGGGCCCGACCACATGAAGGATGAACCTGCAGGCGTCGCCGATCCCTCCAGGGTAATCGTGCCGCCACCGCAAGGGATGCCCTTGTCCGGCCCTGCGCTGGCCAGGGGGGCACTCACATCCGCAGTCACAGTTACATTGTCTGTGGCGGTACAGCCGGTGAGCGTATTGGTTACAACCAATGTATAGGTCCCCGCCTGGGATACGGTGGGATTGAGTACCGTGGAAGCAAAACCATTTGGGCCCCACCATAAAAACGAATACTGAAATCCAAGATTGGAAGCAGTCAGCGTGATAATCGGCTGTGCGCAGGTGAGCACCTGATCGGGTCCTGCATCGGGTTGCGTAACATTAAAGTCCTGAAAAACCGTTGTATTTCCTTGTGCTGAACAGCCAAACTGGTTGGTGACGGTTACACTGTACACGCCTGCTGCAGAGACGTTGATGGCGGATGTAGTCGCACTATTCGACCACAAATAAGTCAGGTCCTGTTGCGGCGACGATGCCGTCACGGTTGCCGTTGCCGCCACGCAGGTCAATATTCCGGATGCTGATACAGTCAGGGGCGGGGTATCGGAAATGGCCAGATCAAACGCCGGCGATACAGACAGGCAGGGGTCGTCCCAGTCGACGGTACCACCGAGGTCATTGCCCACCACAGCGGCAATCTGTATGGGGGAATTGGCCAGAAAACTACCCTGGTAGGGGAAGTTTCCATTGGCGGAAGTGGCCAGTACATTACCGGCATTCGGTGTTATGCCCTTGAAGACGACATAAACCAGAATATCATCGGCATCGAGGTTCATGTTGCCGTTGTGCGTAACAGAAAAATCGGCGCCCTCGCAGGTAGTCGTCAGGGGCAGGGTGATAGTCCCGGCATCGGAAGTGCACTGGGCCTGGATGTGCCCTGCGCCGGCGAGTAAACAGAGCATTAACGCGGATAAGAAGTAGCGAATGGGTATCATAGGAATCGTTGTTTTTATGCAGACTTTGATACTGCAAAAATTCGCATTGCTGCCCGGCTGTGCAAAGACAAATTTTTAAATTTGTAGAAGTAATATTTTATAAAAAATTTGAAAATACTATAGATCAGTATTTTATAATAAAAAAGTAATTTACTTTGTATCAGGTATCTTGTTCTTCCCGAAAATTTTATGGAAAAAACACTGCTCTATGAAGCGTTCTCCACGTTAACCCCGGTCGAATTGCGCGAATTCGGCAAATTTGTGCGCTCTCCCTTTTTTAATACCAGTCAGCAGGCGGTAGCGCTGTATGAGTACCTGCTGGAATGCCGGGAAAAGGGAGCGGTGCCCGAAAAGGAGGGGGCGTGGTATGCCATCAACCCCACCCCCGACCTCCCGACTAAAGTGCGGGACAAACCCTCCCCCGATGGGAGGGGAGACGCGATACCAAACTCCTCGGGTAACGTGCCCCCCTTCTCATCGAATAAGGCAAAAGGTGCATGGCCTGCGGTCAAACCCTCCCCCGATGGGAGGGGAGACTCAACGCGTAATGCGTCGGGTAGCGCGTCTCCCCTCCCATCGGGGGAGGGGCCGGGGGTGGGGTTGCGCCTCGCCAACAGCGCCCTGCTTGCCCTGCTCGAACACTTCTGGATGTACCGCGAAAAATTTGAGGATGCAGGGCGCGCCAAGATCCGCTTGGCCGCTGCCTACCGCAAACGGAACCTCGGCAAACATTTTCAGATTACCCGACGCGAGGCGCGCGCAAGCCGGGAGCGCCTGCCCTGGCGTCATGCCGGTTATTACCACGACCTCTACCTGCTCGAATGGGAGCAATATCGCTTCGACAGTACCGTACACCGCAACCAGCCGCTCAACCTGCAGAATGTGTCCGACCTGATGGACACCGCCTTTATTGCCCGCAAATTGCAACTGGCCTGTCTGGCACTGTCGCACCAGGCCGTATTCAGCACCGACTATCAGATTGGCCTGCTGGCGCCGGTACTCGCCCATGTAGAAGCGCGGCAACTGACTTCAACGCCAGCCATCGGGCTGTATTACAATTGCTACAGGTTTCTGACCGACGCCCGGCCCGACGCCTATTTTGACGTGTTTCGCGACATGCTCATCCGGCATGCCGCCCTTTTTCCGGAAGAGGAACTGCGCGCGCTGTACTTGCTGGCGATCAATTTCGGGGTGAAAAAAATCAACGAATCAGCCCGGGGCTGGCTCAGTGCGACGCTCGATCTCTACAAAGGCGCCCTGGAACGCGACCTGCTGCTGGAAAACGGCTTGCTGTCGCGCTTTGCCTTTAACAATATCGCGGCCATTGCCCTGCGCACGGGCGAACTCGACTGGGCGGAACAGTTCGTGCTGCAATACAAACCCCGCCTCGAACGCCATTGGCGGGAGGCCACCGCCGGTCTTAACCTCGCCCGCATCGCCTACGCCCGCCGCGACTACAAAACCGCCCTGCTCAACCTCCAGCGCTCCGACTATAAAGACCTGATCAACAACCTGATCGCCAAAACGCTGCAACTGAAAATTTACTACGAAACCGCCGAGTTCGACCTGCTCGACAGCCACCTGGCCAGTATGAAAAACTTCATCAGGCGCCACACGGCCACCGGTCACTACCGCACCAATTACAGCCGCATGGTGCGCTATACGCAGCAATTGATGGCCCTGGATTTCAACGACACCAAAGCCGTAGCCGATTTACGGGCGCAGATCGAAAAGGAGGAAATCCTGACGGAAAAGGAATGGCTGCTCGATATGCTGGATGGGTAGGCTGGTAGCGGAGATCAATGTTTTGGAACAGATTTCACCCCTTCAACCCATTATTTTTAAAACAAACTATGTTACATTTGCCCAATGACGATAATGACGCAATAAACCCATGCCTACCCTCGATTCCAACATTGAATACCTCAAAGGCGTCGGTCCGCAACGCGCGGAGGTGCTGAAAAAGGAATTGGGCATTTTCACCTGCCGCGATCTGCTGTTCCATTTCCCGTTCCGGTATATTGACCGGACCAAGTTTCACCGCATTCGCGACATCCATGAAGAGGGCGAACAGGTACAACTGCGCGGTACGCTGCGTCGCCTGGAGACCGTCGGCGAAGGCCGCGCCCGGCGTATGGTGGGCAGTTTGCGCGACGAATCGGGCATGATGGAACTGGTGTGGTTCCAGGCCATACAATGGCTGGAAAAGAGCCTGGTTGTCGGGAAAGAGTACATCGTTTTTGGTCGCGTCAACGAATTCAACGGGCGTTTCAACATCACTCACCCGGAGATGGAAGAGGCGAGCGCCGACAATACCCAAAAGGCGCGCACCTTCGATCCGGTTTACCCCAGTACAGACAAACTCACCCAGAAAGGCCTGGACGCCCGGGGGCTGCGCAAACTCCTGCGCACCCTGCTCGACGGTCTTTCTGCCGCCGATATGCCCGAAACCCTGCCCGATTACCTGAGGGGGCAGTTCAAACTCACCTCTCGCTGGGAAGCACTCAGCAGCATCCACTTTCCGGAAAACCAGCAGGAACTCGATGCGGCTACCCGGCGGCTGAAATTCGAGGAGTTGTTTTTTCTTCAACTGCGGCTCCTACAAATCCGCACCCGCCGTAAAGACACCGTTCGAGGTTTTGTTTTTGAAAAGATCGGCGACTATTTCAACACCTTTTTTCAGGAAAAACTGCCCTTTGAACTCACCGGCGCTCAAAAACGGGTATTGAAAGAGATTCGCGCCGACCTCGGCTCCTCCAAGCAAATGAACCGGCTGGTGCAGGGCGATGTGGGCTCCGGCAAAACCGTTGTGGCGCTGATGACCATGCTCATGGCCCTCGACAACGGCTTCCAGGCCACCCTGATGGCGCCTACGGAGATACTCGCCCAGCAGCATTTTATCAACATCACCGAACTGCTCGGCGACCTCGGCGTGAACATCGGTTTCCTTTCGGGCTCCGTCAAAGGCAAAAAGCGCGCGGCCATACTCGAGCAACTCGCATCGGGCGAAATGCATATCGTGATCGGGACCCACGCGCTCATTGAGGACTGGGTGCAGTTCAAAAACCTGGGCATCAGCATCATCGACGAGCAGCATCGGTTCGGTGTGGAACAGCGCGCCGCACTGTGGAAAAAGAATCCTGCCGGGCAGCCTCATGTGCTGGTCATGACGGCCACGCCCATTCCCCGCACGCTGGCCATGACCCTATATGGCGACCTCGATGTATCGGTGATCGACGAACTGCCGCCGGGCCGCAAGCCGATCTCGACCATGCACAAAAACGAGCACCACCGTCTGCGCGTGCAGGGTTTTATGCGCGACGAAATCGCCAAGGGGCGGCAGGTGTATGTAGTGTACCCCATGATTGAGGAAACGGAGACGATGGACCTGCAAAACCTCATGTCGGGCTATGAAGCGTTGAGCCGCGATTTTCCGCCGCCGCAATACCAGATCAGCATTGTTCATGGCAAAATGAAAGCCGCCGACAAGGATTTCGAGATGCAGCGCTTCGTCAATGGCGAAACCCAGATCATGGTAGCCACTACGGTCATCGAAGTCGGCGTAAATGTGCCCAATGCCTCGGTGATGGTTATCGAAAATGCCGAGCGTTTCGGCCTTTCCCAACTGCACCAGTTGCGCGGGCGCGTGGGGCGCGGCGCCGACCAGTCTTTCTGTATCCTCATGACCTCTTTTAAACTCACCGCTGAGGGGCGTGAGCGCATCCAGACCATGGTGCGCACCAACGACGGCTTTGAAATCGCCGAGACCGATCTTCGCCTGCGGGGCCCCGGCAACATTGAAGGTACCCAGCAAAGCGGTATGCTGCGCTTCCTGCTCGCCGATCTGGCGCGCGACGGACAGGTACTTGCCGCTGCACGCGAAATCGCCACGCGTATCCTCGAAACCGACCCCGGCCTGGCAGCGCCGGAGCATGTGCGGCTCCGGGAGCATCTGGCGACGGAAGGTAAAGAGGCCCGGGTGTGGAGCAGGATATCGTGAGACACCCACAATTGGCTATCACGGCGGCGCAATCTTCCTGTACACCTTTTCCGCAATCGCACTAATTGCCTGCGCAAGTTGCGGGGTATTGTTCCCCCGGGTCATCACGGTGAGCAGGTATGGCTGGTCGTTGATGAAAAATACGCCGGATTCGTGCAGTTCAAACGCGTGTCCGGCACTTCGCCACTCTCCGAATTTGTGGTACATTTTGGTGTTTTTCGGAAACCCTTTTCCGAAACCTTCCTGAAAAGAGCAGTTGCTCAACAGGTCGGCGGCGTATTCCGAAAACTCGGGGCTCAGGAGGGCCGAATTGTAGATCGCCTTGAAAAAAACAGAATATTCGCCGGCGGTCATGACAAATCTGAGGTCGTCCTCTACGGGTACCGGCAATCCGAAATCGGCGAATAGTTTCTTCAGACGATTGTTGTCGAAATGGCTGGCCAGCAACCAGGTGGCTTCGTTGTCCGAGTAGGCGATCATGTAATAGAGCAATTCATGAATACTGTATCGTTTGCCCTTTTGAATAGTCGGCCCGGCATAAAACTGCGGATTGATGTGCACGCTGTCCGGGATATTGAACAGGATTTGCTTTTTCAAAATGGACGGATCGCTTTCCGCTATTTTCAGGTAGCACATCAACAAGGCGACCTTCATCAGAGAGGCCGGGTGATATTGTACTTCCTGATTTACGCCCATCCATGCGCCGTGTTCGAATTCCCGGAAATATACCGACGCCTGGCTAACGATACCGGCTTGCTTAAGGCTGTCGATCAGCAACGTCAGGTCATCCTTTATCGGGGAAAAGGCGGGGCTTTCCCGGAGTTGATCAATCGATAGTATAGGCCGGGTGTTGTTAAATCCTCCGACACGATTGATCGTGTAGTCCTGAGCGTCTTTGCCTCCGTTCTTAACTGCAAGGGCGGGTTTGGCATATTGCGCCGACCACGCCCGCTTGCCATAAAGCAATAAAAGCATGGACAGGCACCCAAGCAGGAAAATGATAAGGTAAGGTTTTCGGGAGTTGTGCTGTTCAGGAGAATTAAAGTTACGGGAGGGCATGCAGGTCGTGTATTGATGTTATGTTAAATAAGTAAAATCCTGATAGTCAGGAATATATACACGACGGATGGCAAAGCGAATACCGCAAAGGCGGAAATCCGGTGCGAAATTAGCAGCCCTTTTATTATGAAGAGACAGTATCGGAGGTTACGTCAAATATTTGCATTTCTGCACTCCGAATAACGACAGGGCGGGGGAAATATCGGAAGCGGAGGGTCGGCATTTATGCATTTTTCACATTCAGATCCAGATCCGCATAAAAGCCCAGGTCTTTGTCTTTCAGCAGTTTGGTCCAGAACGCGATCTGGCCGGTATGGTAGGAATAGTGCTCGCACACATGCACAACTATGCCGATACCGCTCATTTGGAAACCCTGTACCGAACGTACCTGCAAAAAGGCTTCCCGATCTGTTTGCCTGATGATGTCGACGGCCTGCCGGACTGTATCGCTGAGTTTTTTCAGGAGTTCGGCTTTTGTAAAACCGCCTTCTGTTGCAAACTCCGCGTCGCGGTTGCGCGTGTCGGTATTGTTACCAAGCGAGGAGATCACGTACTGGGTGATGTTTCCGCAAAGGTGAAGGATCAGGACGCCGATGCTGTTCGATGCGGCGTTGGGACGTTGCCAGATTTCCGTTTCACTGAGTTCTGCCAGGCATTTTTCGATGCGGGGCGTATTTTCCTCCATGCGGAGGATGATCTGTGCGGCAAGTTCCTGCAGTTCGGGCGTACTCATTTCCAGCGTTCGAGTTTTGAGAGGTTGCGGGTAAAAAAGCCGGCAAGAAATCCGGGGAAGCCGAAAGACTGAATTTTTTGTTTGACGATGCCCTTCATCTCATCCAGGGTGATGTCGGGTCGGGTGAATTTCCCGTCGCGGTAACAATGTGAACAGTACATCAGGTTTTTGGAGCCATCGGCATTGGTGCCGCCGCCTTCCTGGTCGCGGCGCATGGGCATGCCGCAGCTCTGGCAGTTTTTATAAGATGTTTCCATGTCTTAAAGACGGTTTCTTACAGAAAATTCAAGCCTGAAATTTACAACTATTTGTTGGGCAATGAAAAATTATCCAACATTTTTCGACCTTAGCCCAAAACTACCCATACCGTGCCACCGACTTCCGCTCACCATCCGCCGTCTGACAGGCTGAATATTGAAGTGCTTTCCGCCGGCGCAGGTTCGGGCAAGACCTATACGCTGACCGGGCGCATGGTGGAACTGCTCAAAGGCGGCGTTCGGCCCGCCGGCATCATGGCAACCACCTTCACCCAGAAGGCCGCAGCGGAGTTGCAGGATCGCGTGCGCGTGCGCCTGCTCGAAGCGGGCATGACCGAGGCCGCCAACGAACTCGGCGAGGCGCTGATCGGTACAGTGCACAGCATCGGAACGCGGCTGCTGCAACGATTTGCCTTCGAAGCCGGTGTGTCGCCCCTCGTGGAGATCATCGCCGAAAACGACGGCCAGCGCCTGTTCAACGAATCGCTTTCGCAGGTGCTGACCACGCAGCGCATCGAGCGCATGAACGTACTTGCCGACCGCCTCGGGTTGACCAAAAAAACGCAAAACGGAACGTACGACTGGCGGCGCGTCATCCGTGAACTGACGGATGTGGCGCGGGCGAATAATTTTTCAAAGGCAGTGCTGCAGGCAAGCAAACAGCGCTCCTGGGAAAGTTTCGAGCGACTCCTGCCGCCTGTGCAAAACACCGACGCCGTTACCTGGAACAACCGGCTCCTGGCAGCCATAGACCAGGCTGTGGCTGCCCTCGACGCCAACGAGGCCGATGGTACAAAGGTCACCCGCGATGCCGCCGAGGTGCTGCGCAATTTCCAGAACCAACTCAAATACCGCGGCGAATTGTACTGGCACGAATGGGTGAAAATTGCCAAAACCAATCCCGGAGCAAAAAGCCGCGACCTGGTGGAAGACCTGCACGCACTGGCACTCAGCCACGACGAACACCGGCAGTATCGCGAAGATGTGAAGGGTTTCATCGACCTCGTCTTCGATATCGCCACCGACGCGCTCGATGAATACGAGCAGTATAAAAAGAAGCGTGGCCTGATCGACTATACCGACATGGAAACCTATGTCAGCCGTCTGTTGCGCGTGGATACCGTCCGCGAAACACTTGCCCGCGAACTCGATCTGCTGCTGGTCGACGAGTTCCAGGATACCTCGCCCATTCAACTCGATATCTTCCTGCGCATCAGCCGCCTGGCCAGGCATTCGATATGGGTCGGCGACCCGAAGCAGAGCATATATGGATTCCGCGGCGCCGAGCCCGCACTCATGCAGGCCATCATTGATGCCACGGGCGGTATAAAAGCCGAAAACATCCTGAAAAAATCGTGGCGTAGCCGACCCGATATCGTCTATGCCGTAAACGCCATATTTACCAGGGCCTTCAACGATATGCCGCCCGAACAGGTGGTGCTGGAGCCGGCGTTCGCCCCCGACCCCTCCCCCGATGGGAGGGGAGACGCGCTACCCGACGCATTACGCGTCGGGTCTCCCCTCCCATCGGGGGAGGGGTCGGGGGTGGGGTTGAGCCTCATTCACTGGCATTTCCGCTCCGAACTCGACGAGCGGAAGGTACCCGGACAGCCGTGGTTCGACAATTGCATTGCCGATCAGATCAGCGTAATGCTCGAGCGCAAGATGCTGATTTACAATAAAAAAAGAACGGAGACGCGCCCCGTTCGCCCCGGCGATATCGCGGTTTTGTGCCGCAGCAACAAAGGTTGTCGTGATATGGCCGATGCCCTGCACCGCACTGGGCTAAAAGCGGCGATAAGTCGCGCAGGCCTGCTCGAAACGCCGGAGGCAAAGCTCGCACTGGCCTGCCTGAAATATCTCCTCACGCCCTCCGATGCGCTCAGTATTGCGGAAATACTGCTGCTCACCGGCGCCATGGATCTCGAAGCGATCGTGGACAGCCGCATGGCGTTTCTCGATGCCGTGCGCAACGAGCAAACGCGCTACCACAACTGGGAAAATGAAGGTGTACTGCGCCATCTCGCCGAATTGCGCCCCCGGACGGCCGACCTTTCGGCATCCGAGATACTCAACCTGGTGCTCGATGAACTCGACCTGCGCCGGATCGCGGTGCGCCTGGGTAACCCCGCTCAAAGGCTCGACAACCTCGACCGCCTGCGCAAGTATGCCCTCGATTACGAATCTGCCTGTCAGCGCCTGCACTCTGCGGCCTCGCTGGGCGGCTTCCTGCTCTGGCTCAACGACCTGGCGGCAGGGGAAGGCGACGAACAGGGTTCCGGCGAAAGCGACGATGCCGTAAAAGTGCTCACCTACCACCGCAGCAAGGGGCTGGAATACCCGGTGGCGATCTGTCACAACCTCAACCAGAATCTGAAAGAACAGATATGGGGCATAAATCTGGTGGCGGAAACCGATGCACCCGACCTCGACGACATCCTCGGCAACCGATGGCTGCGCTTCTGGATCAACCCTTATGCCGACCAGTTGCGCGGCACCCGGCTGGAGGAAACGCTGCAGCAAACGCCCGAATGGGCGCAAGCGACCCGCACTGCCCTCGACGAAGAGGCCCGTTTGCTGTATGTCGGCCTGACGCGGGCCCGCGACTACCTGGTATTCCCGACGAACGCACAAGGCACCAAATGGCTCAATCGCGTGTTCAACCAGGGCGACGAAAGCACCCCCACCCTTGATCCCGATTCGGAAGAGACGCCTTTTTATCGCGACGGCCTGCCCCTGCTTTGCGATACGGAAGCCCTGTACAAACCCAGGGATTTCCCGGAAAGTCCGCCCGATACCTCACCGGTACCTTTCCATCCGGAGCGGTCGGGCAGGCACCCCGTGCCGCGGCTGTCGCTCGCCATTGATCCCATCCAGGAAACGCCGCCGGGTTTTGACCCGAAATACGGCGAACCGTTTGCCTGGTCGTCGTGGCTGGAGTTTAAAGGTGATTTTACGCCTGCGCTTCTCAAGGCTATTCAGACCTTTTTGATGGCCGATGCTGCCGGCCTGCCGCAGGCGGAACGTATGGCCATTGCTCAAAAACAACTGCAGATACGCGGAGCAGCGGAGGCGCTGGCGCCGGATGCCCTGCTGCGACATTCCGATGCTTTCCGGCAATTCATACAGCGCCGGTTTGCCCCGGCCAGCACGCTGGCACACTACCCGCTCGAAGGGTGGTACGACCCCGGTTCAGGCCCGGACAGACAGGGCTGGGAACGACAACTGCGCCTCGAAGCCGACCTTTTCCTCGAAAACAGGGAGCAGGTGATCGTGCTGATGTTTGCCGGTTTTGCAGAGGGCATGAAGAAATGGCGGCAACAGGCTCAGACCCTCGCGCCGGCGATGGGCTGGAGCAGGGTGCTGCTGCGCCGGGCTTTTCCGGAAAAGACCATCCGGTACTGGGCGATCTTTCCCATAGAGGCCCAGGGCGTGGAGGTATTGTTCTGAAAACAGCAAGTCGGGGCTTCAGACGGTTTCTGAGCGAGCCTGCCTTCCTGCCTGTTCAGCGCGGGATCGTACCGATTCAGGTCATTTCATTTTTTTACAGAAAAATTCCGGGGAATGTTTGTGCTGTGGTAATCAAAAACACACGGTATGAACAAGAAGTCATTATTCCTCATCTTTCTTTTTTGCCTTACGGGTATGGCGCTGCGGGCGCAGGACCTGGCCGAAGCCAAGCGCCTGGCCGAAGCGGGCCGGCATTTTGAAGCCGAAAAAATTTACAATGCCGCGCTGGAAAAAAATCCGGATAACCTCCAGGCGCTGATTGGCGCAGGGTACAATTATTCGTGGAACAAACAACACGACCAGGCGCGCGACAAGTTTGAAGCCGTGCTGGCCATCAATCCCGACAATGCAGACGCCCTGGTCGGTAAAGGCTACAACCTCGCGTGGTCGGGGCAGTTTGCCGCCGCCAAATATCCCTTCCTGGCGCTCGAACGCCTTCAGCCCGGCAACGCCGAGGCGCGGAAAGGCCTGGGCTACGTCTACCTCTGGCAGGGTAACGGACTGGTGGCCATTGATTATTTTGAAAAATTGATCCTGGAGTACCCGGGCGAGATCGAGTACTATATCGCGCTGGCACAATCGTACCTGATCGAAAGCGAGATCAAAAAGGCGCGCGTCGCGTTGCGCTCGGCCCTGCAGATCGACTCGACCAGCCGCGTCGCCAATCAGTTGCTGGAAAACACCTACGGTATTGCCGCACCGCTCGAACTGGATGTCTGGACCGGCTATTCCCGGACCGGCGGCATGGGCAGTTTCAACCTGCGCACGGTGCAACTCACCGGACAGGTGGCCCGCAAACTGCGCATGTTCCTGAAGTACGACAACTCCCTCACGCTTGATCTCGCCTCGCTGGTGCGCACGAATCAGGAAGCGCAGGCATTTTCCATCGGCGCGATCACACCCTGGAACAATCGCCTGACAAGCCGCTTCGAATACGGTACCCGCATCCTGCCCGACAACGTTACCCAGCAGGTGTTCAGCACAGAACAGGTGTATTTCCTGTCTAACCTCAGCATCAAAGGCGGCGGTTTTCTGGGTGTCAGCAACAAAATGCCCGATGAATGGCTGGCCTATGCAAGTATCCGTATCCCGGTAGCAAAAGGGTATGCCATAGAGCCCTACTACTTCTACTCAAGGGTGGAAAATGCGCCGCGCCCGGAGAATCGCTTTTTGCTGAACAACCAGTTTCGCACGGACAAGGGCTACGAACTCAATCTGGGGGCTTTGTTCGGCAAGGCCGGCGTGGGTAGCGACGTGGAGAAAGACAACATATTCGGCGGCTATGCGACGGTCATCCTGCCCTTCAGCCAGACGGTATGGGGTCATTTGTCCATACGCTGGGAAAAAGCGCCGTTCGACGAACTGACCGCCCTGGCGGCGGGTGTAAAACTGCGACTGGAGAAATAAAAACATACCTCCTCGCTCTGCCAAATCTATTCGTAAACCATCCGCTGCGGATCAAACACTAATCATCATGTCATCCAAAAATACAACCCGATCCATTGCTGCTCAAGCCATGTCTATCCCTTTAAAAACAGTTCGTCCGCAGGCGCTTAAGGCATCGGATACGTCCGTACGCCAAATGGCAGCCGCGCCCAGTCCCGCGATGTACATCGCCATTTTCACAGCATGGATCGCCTCGCTCATTTGGTTCCAGCCGCGCCTGCTGATGCTGCTCGATATGACCTATAACATCCCCAGCCGCATAGCGATCTGGACATTTATCTTCTTTATCGACTTCGCGTGGCTGTACGGAATGTACAATTTAGGCGTAGTGTCTTTTGCTACCCTGTACGGGTTGCTGGGCAAAAAAAGTCCCCTCGCGCTGACGCCGAATGTAAAAACGGCCCAGCCTCCGGTCGCTATTTTGTACACCACTTGTAATGATTTTGTGGAGGAAAGCGTCGTGTCCTGTGTACAGCAGGACTACCCGAACTATACGGTATATATCCTCGACGATTCGTCGCGCCAGGAGTTCAAGGACCGGATCGATGCCTTTGCCGCGCAGTATCCCGGTCTGGTACAGGTGGTACGGCGCCCCGACCGCAAGGCCTTCAAGGCCGGCAACATGAATTACGGCCTGGCCAACTTTGCACACGAACCCTACTTCGCGATTGCCGACGCCGACGAAATTCTGCCGACGGATTTTCTGACAAAAACAGTGACCGTTCTGGAAACCGACGAGACCTGCGGTTTCGTTCAGGCCAACCACCGCGCCAATCCCGACTCGACGTCGCCTTTGTCCAAATCGCTGGGCGTAGGCATCGACATCCACTGGAAATGGTACCAGCCGCTGCGCAACGACTACGGTTTTGTCATGTTCCTCGGCCACGGTGCATTGCTGCGTCGCGATGTATGGGAAAAAATTGGCGGCTTCCCGGATATTGTCAGCGAAGACCTTGGGTTCGCCATCCATGCCCGCGAACTGGGTTACCGCGGCCGCTTTCTCGAAGATGTGATCTGCTACGAAGATTTTCCCGATTCGGTACGCGCATTTCGTATCCGCCATATGAAATGGACACGCGGCACTTCCGAGTTCCTGAGCAAAAAAATGAAATGGCTTGTTCGCGCCAAAAATATCTCCTGGACGGAAAAACTGGACATCCTCTTTCCCACGCTTAATCTTCCGCTGACGCTGTTGTATTTTGTGTTTATGCTGAACGCCAACATCGCCATGCCCTATTTTTTCGGACATCATCAGGATGTGACGTTTGTACTCGGCAACAACGAGATTCGCCTGCCTATCATCGCGCTCGACGGCGGCTTCCAGGTCATCTACAGTTGGGATTTTTATCTCATCACCATATTGACCTTCTTTGCCCCGGTACTCTCGTTTGTGGTTGCGTTGGCTTCCCAGCCGCTCAAGTTATTCCGCTTTCTCAGCCACAGTACCGCCATGTATGCGGCCCTCACGCCGCTTTCCAGCATGGGTGTACTGGCCTACATGATCTCCGGAAAGGCGTTTTTCCTCGTTACCGGCGATCAGAACCAGGCGGAACACCTGGGACAAAAACCGTCCAAAAGTTTCCTGAAAAATATCGGCGCCGGATGGCAGCAGTTTCTCTCGAAAAGCCATCCCGATACGCGCCTGGTGCAGGGTTTTGAAATACTGACCGGATTGATTTTCGGCATAGCATCGCTGATGATGTTTCAAATATCGTTCATGGGGCTGTGCCTGGCATTCCTGCTGCTTCCGATCATGCACCACCTGAAATGGGAGAACCGCTTTGTCAGGAGCCTGGTGTACGTGCCGTTTGTCCTTATCATGCTGGGCGTGCTGCTGTCGGGATTTAGTGTCTTCGGGATGAAAGCAGTGTTTTTCGGATACGGATTCCACTTCTGAAAAACCTGCGCAACGCTCCGCCTTCGGTTACTTCCTATACCCCCGGTTTCGCCCTGTGCGTTGCCGGGGGACTTTGATGAACACCATGCCGTGTTGTTCGATCATTCAAAAAATTGAAAAACAGCGTTTTATGAAACTGTCCGGCTATACATTCTGCCTCCTTTTCCTGGTTCTTCAAAACCTTCCGGCACAAACCGCCCTTCCCGCCGGTTTTGCCCAGATACTGGCTACTGAAGGACTGAATCCCACCTGCATGGCCTATGCGCCCGGGGGCAGTATTTTCCTTGCCCAAAAAGACGGTCGGGTATTGCTGTTCCACGACGGGGTTTTGCACAGCCAGCCCTTCCTTACGCTCCAGGTCGACGATTACAACGAAAAGGGATTGAACGGGATAGCCATAGACCCCGACTTTGAAAACAACCCCTGGGTGTACCTGTATTACACCGTAAAGGGCGCACAACACAACCGAATCAGCCGGGTCATGGCCAACGGCGACTTTGCCGTGCCGGGCAGCGAGCAGGTATTGATGGACCTCGACCCGCTCAGCGGCAGCATCCACAACGCCGGTTCCATGGTGTTCGGGCCCGACAATATGTTGTACATCGGCGTTGGCGACGGGGCCAAATCAGACAACGCCCAGAACCTGAACACCGTACTGGGAAAAATCCTGCGCCTGGAGACCGACGGCTCGATTCCTGCCGACAATCCCTTTTTCAGCCTGTTGTCGGGCAATAATCGCGCGATTTACGCATACGGCGTGCGCAACCCCTTTTCCATGGCCTGCGACCCCGCTACCGGAAAGATATATTTCTGCGATGTAGGCGCCGAAGCCTGGGAAGAAGTAAATGAACTGACGCCCGGCGCAAACTACGGCTGGAAACTCTACCAGGGCGCTTCGGGCAACCCCGCCTTTACCGATCCAAAATATGCCTACAACCACAGCGAGGGTTGCGCTATCGTGGGCGCCGCCTTTGCTTTTCACGACAACGACCTGATACCCGAACAATACCGCGGAAAGTTTTTCTTCGCCGATTACTGCCAGGGCTGGATCAGGATGCTCGACCCGGCAACGGGCACGCTTTCCGGTCCTTTTGCCACCGGCATCGACCGGCCGGTCAGCCTGTTGCCCACACCCGACGGCGCGCTTTACTACCTCGCCCGCGCAGGACTGGGCGGAGGCTCTGAAACGGACAATACCGCCAGCACCGAAGGGACGCTCTGGCGGGTGTTCTGGGCAGGGGAGGGGCCGCCTTTGTTTACCGCACACCCGCAGTCGGTACTGGTGGCCGAGGGAGAGTCGGCGACCTTTCAGGCGCAGGCATTCGGGACGCAGCCGATCACCTACCAGTGGTACCGAAACGGTGCGGCAGTCCCCGGAGCCGACGGGCCACTCCTGCTGCTCGACAACCTTTCGCTGGCAGACAGCGGCGGTCTGGTGTACTGCATCGCTGAAAATTCCTTTGGCGCCGACACCAGCGAGACTGCCCTGACAGGAGTGTCGTCCAACAAGCGGCCGGTACCGGAAATACTGCTCCCGCTCACGGATATGAAATACCGGGGTGGCGACACCCTTCATTTTTCCGGGCAGGCATCCGACCCCGAAGAAGGCCTTTTGCCCGCCGGCCGCCTGTCGTGGCGCATCGATCTCCACCACGGAACGCATGCGCACCCTGCCCTGCCCTATACTCCCGGCACGGCATCGGGAGCGTTTGTCGTGCCGGTTGTCGGGGAGACCTCGACCGATGTTTTTTTCCGGATATACCTCACGGCCCGCGATACGCAGGGGTTTGAAAAAACGGTTTGGCGCGATGTGCAGCCCGTGAAAACGGACCTCTCCGTCGCCGGTCCGGCGGGCATTGCCCTGAATGTCGACGGACAGATCCGCCCGCTGCCGGCCTCCTTTGAGAGCGTTGTGGGGATGGTAAGGACGATCCAGGCGCCTGAAATACAGCAACTGGGGAATACGGTGTACCTGTTTGACCATTGGAACGACGGCAGCACCGGCCCCTTGATCACTTTTGCCACGCCGGAAACGCCGGTGGAAATGGAAGCCTTTTTCAATTCCTATACCCTGGGCGCCGGAACGGGGCTGCTGGGGCAATATTTCATCGACCCCGACGGCGACCTGGATGAGCCGCCTGTTCTGACCCGGATGGATACAACGATTAACTTCAACTGGGGCGACGGCTCTCCGGACATGAGTGTGCCCGCCAACTATTTCACCGCCCGCTGGACAGGTTTTGTGGAGCCCCTGTTTTCCGAAACATACACCTTTACCGTTTTCAGCGACGACGGCTGCCGGCTTTGGGTTAACGATTCGCTTATCATAGACAAGTGGCAGCCTCAACCGCCAATGAACAACGCGGGCAGCATAACCCTGGAGGCCGGGAAAAAATACCGCTTCAGGCTCGAATTCCTGGAAATCGGCGGCGGGGCACTCGTACAACTCTCGTGGAGCAGCGCCCACCAGGTGCAGCAAATCGTGCCCAAACGCCAGTTGTATCCTCCGCAAAATATCTTTTCGGGTTCTATTGAGGGTTCTGCGGGGATCGACGGCAATAACAACGGATTTTGGGAACAGGGCGAACCGACCTTTACCGGTGCAACGGTCCGACTCTACGATGCGGTGACCGACAGTCTGCTCGCGAGCACCACAACGGTGGCAAACGGGTACTATCTGTTTGCCGATCTGCCACCAGGGATATATTACCTGCGCGTCAGTCTGCCGCCTACCTCCGATGTATTTACGCCCGTCCAGAATGTCGACGGCGATGGTCTGACGCCGACCCTGGTGCTCACCGACGGCGAACACAAGAAACTTGACGTAGCCTGGACCGTATTATCCATCGCTTTGGGTGGCGACGTATGGCTCGACGAAAACGCTGACGATCTGCAGGGCGTGACGGAACCCTTACTTGGCGATATTACCGTGCTGCTCTACCGCGCCGATACTACGCTGGTTGGCGCCAAAATGACTGCCTCCGACGGCAGGTACGGGTTTTCGCTGGTCTCTCCGGGGCAGTATTTTCTTGTTTTTCTGCACTCGTTCAGTGCCATACCCGTGCACCCTGGCTATGGATTGGATGCTGAGGGACAAACGGCTGTGTTCAACATGGTTCAGGGGCAATACGAAGAGATCGATGTGGCCTTTGTGCCCGATAACGTGGTGTCGACTACGAGCGGGCAGCATAACGGCGGGCTATCTTTCCTGAAACTATACCCCAACCCTGCCGGTGAAACGCTCCGGGCGGTATGGAGCGGATATACTCAGACAGATACACAATGGCGTATTTTCGACGCAACCGGCAGGGCAGCCCTTGCCGGAAGTGCTCCGGCAGCAGCAACCGGTGGAATATGGGAATTGCGGGTAGAAAGCCTGCCACCCGGCATGTATTACCTGTTGCTGGAAAACGAATCCGGACGGTCGGGACAAAGATTTGTGAAACAATAGCGAAGGGGTGGTGAAATACCGGTTTCACCACCCTTTTTTGCCCATTCAGTCAGTATTCTGCCGTGATGGTCGCCAATAATTCCGTATTTTCACCCCACATCTAATCGGAATTAACTATGAAAACGACAGCTGTAGTTTTGATGCTGGCAGTGGGGGGCTGGCTCCCCGGTTTTGTATCGCCCGAATGGGTGGTTCGCAGTCTGGAGGCATATCACCTGCCGGCAGGGGAAGCGGATTTGTACAAGTGTGAAAACGGCAAGGTAAGTTTCAAGTCGGACGCACCGCTGGAACTCATTCAGGCGAAAAGCAAGAAATTGCGCGGCCTGATCGATCCGGAAAAACAAACCTTTGCGTGGACGGTAGAAGTGAAATCGTTCGAGGGGTTCAACAGCCCGCTGCAACGCGAACATTTCAACGAGAATTACATGGAAAGCAAATCATACCCCAAGGCCAGCTTTACAGGCAAGATTATCGAAGATGTAGATTTTCAGAAAAACGGTACATATTCCATCAGGGCTAAAGGCAAACTGACGATACACGGCGTGGAACAGGAGCGGATCATCAAGGGCGAGATGGAAATTAATGGCGATAAAATACGCGTCCAGTCATCGTTTACCGTACCACTGAGCGATCACAACATTACCATTCCAAAAATTGTATACCAGAAAATTGCCGAAGTAATAGAGGTTACGGTAGACGCCGAACTGCAAAAAAACTAATAACACCCTTGCCTTGAACAAATTAAGCGCCATACTGCTCCTGTTCGCCTGCAGCCTTGCGCAGGCACAGACCCCGGTTTTTCGCCTCCGCGAGGCCAAGGGGATCTGGAATGTTCAGATGACAGTGGCTTTTCAGGACAGCCACGGCTGGATGTGGTTTGGCTCCCGCAATGGCCTGTACCGTTACGACGGACTTACTTACCAGGCTATTGGCCTGCCCGATAGTTTCCCGGCGGGTTCCGTTAGCGCCATGTACGAATGGGGCGGTCGTATTTGGGTCGGGTTTGAGCAGGGATCGATCGGCTTCATCCCTCTTAACAGCGTATTCCCGTCGGAGGCAAGCAGTCCGGGCAAGAAATACCTGGCAACCTTACAGGCATGGGAGCCTGAAGAGGGTACCCCCCATAAACCGATCACGGCTTTTTCAGCCGACAACACGGGTGGTCTTTGGATCGCGACCTACGGAGAGGGGTTGTATTGCCTGAAAAAAGAACGCCTGTATCAATTCAGTGCCGACGACGACGGACTTGCCGGCGACGAAATTTATGCGCTGGCCTGCGACGCGACGGGTAATATCTGGGCAGGAACGGATGCCGGAGTGAGCGTGTGCAGTTTGTCGGAACAAGGGAAAAAGCAGGTACGTAACCTGACTACTTCAGACGGCCTGCCCGACGAGATCATTACTGCCCTGCTGGCAGACAATCATGGGAACATTTGGCTCGGCACACACGAAAAAGGCGCCTCCAGGTATAATGTGGAAAAACAGGCCATCGATCTGCGCACAACGGGCTGGATGCAGGGCCCTGTGGTGAGCATGGCTGCTTTCGGCAGCAACGAACTCTGGATCGGCACTTCGACCAATGGCCTGTTCAGGCTCAACCTTGTCTCCGGCGAAACGCTGCCCATGCCCGACGCCAGTCCGCTCGGCCATGTAAAGATCCGCTCGCTGTGCAAAGACCGTGAAGGGCTGCTGTGGGTGGTGTGCGACAAAGGCTCCGTCTATTCGGCCAATGTGCGTTTCGGCATCATATCTACTCCTCTTGGCAATATTCAGGCAGTACAGATCGATCACCGCAATCGCCTTTGGGTCGGTACCGAGGATGGCCTTTTTTTGAATGAAAACGGTGTTTTCCGTCAAATTTTACCCGCAAAGCACAACGTGATCACGTTGTGGGAGTCGCCTGCCGACGGCAGCATCTGGGCGGGCACCTTTGGCGAAGGGGTGTTTGTGGTTGATGCCTCGGGTAAGATACTGCGCATACTGACCGAGCGAAACGGCCTTTTCAACGGCAGTGTCCTGTCTATCGACGGCAACAGGGAAAAGGTCTGGATCGCTACGCTCGGCGGTGTGACAGCCATGGATATACGCGAACCCGGGCGGTACAAAAGCCTCTCGCAACAAAGCGAACTGGGTACCGGTTACATATACAAGGTTTTTCTCGACAGTCGCGCACGGGTATGGTTCGGTACCGACGGCAAAGGGCTTGCCGTGCTCGAAAACGGCCGTTTCAGGCATTACGACAAGGCAAACGGCGTGGAACTCAAAACCATTTACAGCATCACGGAAGATCGGGGCGGCAACATCTGGTTCAGTACCGATAAAGACGGCCTCTTCAGTTTCGACGGCAAGCAGTTCCGCCGCTACACGACCGACAACCACCTCCACAGCCTGAATATTACGGGCGTCGCCGCATCCGGCAACGGCCATATCATCATTGCCTATGAAGACGGCATGGATATCCTGAATCCCGAGCGAACCGACCATGTAACGTTTTGCAATGCAGCCATCGGCGCGCCCGCAGCGGAAGTCAACCTGAATGCCCTGTGCCGCGACCCGCAGGGGAATATATGGCTGGGCGCCCGGCAGGGTGTTATCCGGATCGCCGCCTTCGACGAAGTGTTTATCGACGACCCGCGGCCCGGCATTACCTCGGTTTCCGTGTTTCCGCAGCCGATCGATTTTATGGCGAACAGCGTCTTCCCCCACGATCAGAACTACTTTATTTTCAACTTTACCGGCTTGTGGTACACGGACCCTGAATCGGTGCGCTACCGCTACCGGCTGGAGGGCCTGGAGCCCGACTGGAAAATATCGAAAGACCATCTCGCTTCCTATCCGAGTCTGCCGCCCGGCGATTACACCTTTCGTGTACAGACAAGCGAACACGGCAATTTCGAGAACGTACCGGAAGCGTCGTGGTCGTTTACCATTCGCCCGCCCTTCTGGTCGCAGTGGTGGTTTGTGTTGTTGTGTATGGCTGCTACCGCAGGCCTGATCTATCTGTTCATCAGGGCCCGGGAGGGGCGGCTGCAGCGCGTGGCCCAATTGAAACGCGAAAAGGTCGAGTCGCAGTTTGCTGCGCTGAAAAGCCAGATAAATCCGCACTTTTTGTTCAACAGTTTCAATACCCTCATCACCATTATCGAGGAAAACCCGAAAGTAGCCGTGGAATACGTCGAGCATTTGTCCGATTTTTACCGCAGCATCATTGCCTACCGGGAACGCGATTTTATTACCCTGCAGGAGGAAATGGAACTGGTGCGCAGTTTCGACTTTCTGCTGAAGAAACGCTATGAGGACGGATTCCGCCTGGTAGACCGGCTGAACGGGCATGCAGGTCTGATCATGCCCCTGGCCTTGCAGATGCTGGTGGAAAACGCCGTCAAGCACAACGTCATTTCCGCATCGCGGCCCCTTACCGTGGAAATTTTTGCTGAAAACGACAACTATGTCGTGGTGCGCAATAATATTCAACCCAAAATAAAACCCGAACCCAGCACCCATTTTGGCCTGCAAAGTCTGGTACACCGCTACAGGCTGCTGGGCGAACGCCCGGTAATGGTGGAAGACAACGCCGCGTTTTTTACCGTAAAAGTTCCGATCCGCCGCCAATCCGCCGAGGGCGTCAAGTCCGGCGACCGGAATGCCGCAACAACTGACACTCAAATATTTTTGCTATGAAAGTTTTGATCATTGAAGACGAGAATGCCGCTGCGCGCCGCCTGGAAAAACTGCTTTCCGAAGTGGAGCCCGAAGCAGAGGTGGTGCAGCGCCTCGACAGCGTGGAAGCATCCGTGCTTTGGTTGAAAGACAACCCGCAACCCGATCTGATCCTGCTCGATATCCACCTGGCCGACGGAGCGAGTTTTGAGATTTTTGAGCATATCACCATCACCTGTCCGATCATTTTCACCACCGCCTACGACGAGTATGCCCTGCAGGCATTCAAGGTAAATGCGGTGGATTACCTGCTCAAGCCCATCAAAACCAACGAGTTGGCTGCCGCGATCGACAAATACAAAAAGGTGTTTGCCCACACCGCGCCCGATTACAGCGGGCTGCTCGAAACCCTGCGCCGCCAGGAGGGCAACAACTTCCTGCGCCGCATGCTCATCCGGTTCAGCAACAGCATCAAACTGGTCGAGATGTCGGATGCCGCGTATTTCTATACCAAAGACAAGATCACCTTTCTCGTTACCCGCAGCACCGGCAAGCGTTACCCCGTCGATTACCCCCTGGACAAACTGGAGGGCATGCTCGATACGAGTATCTTTTTCCGCATCAACCGGCAGTTTATTGTCAATGTGAACGCGATAAAGGAAATGCATCCCTATTCCAAAAGCCGGGTAAAGGTAGAACTCGATCCTTCCATCGACCTGGAAACCATTGTCAGCACCGAGCGCTCGGCGGAGTTTAAGAAGTGGCTGGTCGGGGAACAGGTTTGAAAGGCGACGGTGCCACAAGTGATGCACCCGGGCAATTTGCCAAATCTTAGTGGTGGCACATGGGTAATACCTGCCGGTTTTCCGCAGAAAACCGGCAGGTATTACCCATGTGCCACCACTTGGTATATTGACAAAGCGCAAAACCACATATGATACACCCACCAAGTAATTTCCCGCCTGCTTGGAAATCCGCCGCTGCTGTCGGAATTTCGCCGTCCGACAAACTACCTTGAAATGAAACTATTGGTACCCACCCTTGTTCGTGCCGTTATTGTCTTCGCCGTTTTTGGCGGACTACAATACCTCATTCCCTATTATTTGCTCTCGTTCGGCGGCATCGCCGCAGGCGCGTTCATGCTTAAAACCGGCGACGACCGCCCCCTGGCCCTCGGTATCCTGATCGGCAGCATAGCCTTTGCCATTTTTGCCTACGCCATGTCGCAGATGTTTCCTCAATGAGGAGACGCCCGCGTTCGACTTGTACCTGCCGGCAAGCAGCGCTTTTCTTGCTTACATCATCTATGCGGCATTTAAACTGCAAGTTCAGCGGCCCGGTGCTTGCTATCCCGGCGGGGTCGACTAAATTTGCCCAAAAAATAGTTCATGAAAAAAATACAGCTGTTACCTCTGTTGCTCTGTGCTGTTATGCTGTCCTCAACTACTGCGCTCTTTTCGCAGAAAACCTCCGTCAAAGATATAGACCGGCGTGTGGAAGAATTGCTTGCCAAAATGACCCTCGACGAAAAGATCGGTCAGTTGACCCAGTTGCCCGGCGACATCAGCACCGGGACGGACGTAGCCAAAGACGATTTGTTCAGCCAGATCAAGGCCGGTAAGGTCGGGAGCGTACTGAGCCATACCAATTTCAACAACAAGATCGTGATGCAGCGCGCTGCGGTGGGCACCCGCCTCGGTATTCCGCTTATTTTCGGATTTGACGTCATACACGGCTATAAAACGATTTTCCCCATCCCGCTCGCCCAGGCTGCCAGTTGGGATATGACACTGATCCAGAACATCGAGCGCATTGCCGCCGAAGAAGCCGCTGCCGACGGACAGAACTGGACCTTTTCACCCATGGTCGACGTGACGCACGACCCCCGCTGGGGCCGTATCATGGAAGGCGCCGGTGAAGACCCTTTTCTCGGCAGCCGCGTTGCGGAAGCCCGCGTGCGGGGTATCCAGGGCGACGACCTGGGCAAAAACAATACACTCGCCGCCTGTGCAAAGCATTATGCCGCTTACGGATTCACGGAAGGAGGACGCGACTACAACACGGTCGATATGAGCGAACAACGCCTCCGCGAAATGGTCTTGCCGCCTTTCGAGGCCGCGGCCAAAGCAGGCAGTGCGACCTTTATGAATGCCTTCAACACGCTCAACGGGGTGCCGGCCAGTATGAACAAACACCTGGTAACCGATATCCTGCGCGGTGAATGGGGCTGGAAAGGAATGGTCGTGAGCGACTGGAACTCCTTTGGTGAAACGATCATCCACGGTGCTGCGGCCGACGATACGGACGCCTCCGCCAAATGCCTCTCGGCAGGCAGCGATATGGATATGGTCGGCGGAACCTTTCAGCGTGGACTGCAAAAGGCGCTTGAAGCAGGGCGCGTGACCCAGGCGCAGATCGACGAGGCCGTGCGCCGCGTGCTGCGCCTGAAATTCATGCTCGGCCTCTTCGACGATCCCTTCCGTTACCTCGATCCCAAACACCGCGATGCCACCCTCGAAAAACCCGAATACCGCCTTGCCGCCCGCGATGCTGCCGCGAAAAGTATGGTGCTGCTCAAAAACGACGGCGGTATCCTGCCGCTGACGCCCTCCAGCCCTTTCAAAAAGATCACCATCGTCGGCCCCTATACCGACAGCCGCAGCCATAAAGACTACATGAGTTTCTGGACACTGGGTCTCGGTAGCGTCGAGGAATATGACACGACCAAGGTGGTCACGCCCGCCATGACGCTCAAATCCAAACTGGAAGAAATGGGTTTTGAAGTGACCATCACCGAGATATGCCTCGATGCAGCCTGTAATGAGAAGGACCTGTCGGTGGCGATGAAAGCCACCACCTCGTCCGATCTGACCATCGTGTGCCTGGGTGAGCGCGGCATCGACTGCGGCGAAAGCCGCTCCGTGAGTGACCTTACCCTGAAGGGCAACCAGGAGACCATCCTGCGCATTGCAGCCCGCGGCAACAAACCGACCGTCATGGTGCTGTTCAACAGCCGGCCGCTCGTGTTCCCCTGGGCCTATGATAATGTTCAGGGCATCCTCGTGGCCTGGCAACCCGGCTTCGAAACCGGCAATGCCCTGGCCGACGTCATCACCGGCGCAGTGAACCCCTCCGGCAAACTTCCCGTCACCTTTCCGCGCAACGTCGGACAGGTGCCGCTGTACTACAACCACCAGAACACGGGTCGCCCGCAGACCCAACAGGGCCAGATGTGGACGAGCGGTTACCTCGATTCGCCGGCCGATCCCGCCTTTCCTTTCGGCTACGGACTGAGTTACACTTCTTTCTCGTACTCCAACCTGCGCGTGAGTAAAGCACAGGCCAAAGTGGGCGAAACGGTGGAAGTATCCGTCAACGTGACCAATACCGGCAGCGTGGCCGGCGAAGAGGTCGTTCAACTTTACATACACGACCTGTCCGCAGATATCGCGCGGCCGGTGAAGGAGTTGAAAGGTTTTGAAAAAATCAAACTCAATCCCGCCGAAAGCCGGACCGTGACGTTTAAACTGACGGAAAATGACCTGTCGTACTGGAACAACGAACTGAAATTCAAAGCCGATCCAGGCAAGTTCAAGGTATTTGTGGGCGGCAACTCGAGGGATGTCAAGGAGGCGGATTTCGAGTTGGTGCGGTGAGTAAGGATAATTGTATATTAGCAAGTAGTGATAGGCTGCTGCCTGCCAGACTATCACTACTTGTAAGAAACCTTAAGTTTACTCTTCAGTAAGTTTTATAATTAATATATTAGACTAGCGTTACTTTCATGTTATAATTCGCATCAGATTGCCTCACTGAATTAACATGACCAACATGAAGACAATTTTTAGAGTGCTTAAAAAAATAATCATTCCGCTTGGCCAACTATTCTCTCTTTTTATTAGAAAGGTATATTTAATGTATTACCCGTTAAACCCTGATTTTGAGAATAATTTGACGGAAGTCTACAAAAGTAAACAAGCAAAGTCCATTAGGGTCAATCAGATAAATAGAGCGAGGGTAAATAGTGTCGTTGCTACCTTATGGTCTCATGCTGGAACTGTTTTTGCTTTAGCCTTAACTATATATTCGATTATATTTTCAATCGCACTTTATTGTGTAGAGGAGTGGGATCTTTCTCTATTGATTGTACTTGGAATCGTAATACTTATTCCTCCATTTTTTACAATATTACTTACTCCTGTTTTACTAAAAAGGATAATAGATTATTTGCCTTCGGACACCTATGCGAGCCTAAGCTTAAGTAATTTGAATCAAAGTGAAGTGCTTACTTTTGTTGCGATAGAGTGTTGGGAGATGTGTAATAAGTTTATTAAAAAAATAGTAATAGCTAGTGATATTAAAGCGCTAGTAAATGCTAACAATGAAGAGGCGTTTTCCAAAGTTTTTGAAAATTACGATAAGGCAAAATGGATTGAATCTTTTAAAAGTCTTAACTCTTTTGCCATAACGTACAAAGCGAATAAATATAAGAAAATAGAAAATGCAAAAGCGCTAAAGAATGAAGCGGTATTAAAATTAAACATCCTTCCTGTTGAATTCTGTCACCATATATTAAAGTTTTCGCCGTCAATATTTGAAGCTAGATTGAATGCTCTAATTCATTCTTCAGAATCCCTCATCTACTTATTAGAAAGCGGAGATTTTGCTTTAAAAGACAACTATTTCAGCTTTAAAGAAACATTGCATGAGATATCATCTATTATTGATGATATTGAATTGCGTCGGAAGCGGTCATTGTTTCAAATATCTACATTTGAAAAAACACATGGGTATATTATAGGTCTGGCTAGTGTAACATCTACTTCGCAGTCTTTAAAAGTATTCATAAGAGGTTTGTCTGAATTAATCGACAATCCCGGTTATGAAAATAATATTTATAATGAAAAATATGTTTACGAGCCATTTAGGTCACTGCTACATAGAAGTAAAGCACATTATGGCTTCGACCTGCTTATAACATT
>CALMBD010000252.1 GCA_937861115.1 uncultured Bacteroidota bacterium
CCTATAAGGTTTGGCAAACCTTATAGGTCTCGTGCCTAAATGTTCGATTTTCAAAATCCAAAATCAACCCTTGATTTGCGATGACTCATGTCGGTGATCCATGTACGTTACGGGCAATGTCGACCACACCCTGCAAGCCGACGATTTCAACTCATTTTCAACAATCTGAAAAAAAATGAAAAAAAAGTTTGCGAAACCGAATAGTTGCGCATACATTTGCAACCGAATAGTTGCGCAATGAAAAACATTCAACATGAGACGAGACATTTTTCAAGCAGTTGCTGACCCGACAAGGCGAGCCATAATCGTCTTAATTGCATTACAGGCAATGACGCCAAACGCCATTGCCGAAAACTTCAATACGACTCGACAAGCCGTGTCAAAACACCTGCGCATTTTGACAGAGTGCGAACTTGTAAAACAAGAACAAAGAGGCAGGGAGATTTACTACTCACTCGAAATTGACAAAATGAAAGAAATAGACAAGTGGATAGAACAATTCCGAAAAATTTGGGAAACCCGATTTAACCAATTGGACGACTTATTGGCAACAATTAAAAAAAATGAAAAATGAACACTTTACAATTTGACTTTAAGGTTGACAAATCAACCAACACTGTTCTGGTAGACAGAGAATTTGATGCAGAACTTTCCCTTGTTTGGGATGCTTTTACCAAACAAGAAATTCTGGACCAATGGTGGGCGCCAAAACCCTGGACTTCAAAAACAAAATTTATGGATTTCAAGGTAGGCGGACGAAGGTTTTATGCCATGGTTAGCCCGGAAGGACAGGAACATTGGAGCCTTCAAAAATATACTTCCATAAGTCCAAAGACGAACTTCAAGTATTTAAATGCTTTTGCAGACAAAGATGAAAATCCGGATTTGCCCGGTTCAAATTGGGATTTGAATTTTAGCGAACAAAATGGCATAACCCGAGTAAGCATTACAATTTATAACGAATCACGAGAACGTATGGAGAAAATGCTGGAAATGGGCTTCAAAGAAGGTTTCACGATGACCTTAAACGAACTTGGGAACTTATTATTAACATTAAAAAAATAACATAACAATGAATTCAACAAAAATTACAGTCGAAGCAACAATTCAGGCGGATAAAAAGAAGGTTTGGGATTATTATACAAATCCCGAGCATATTACAAAATGGAACTTTGCCGACCCGAGTTGGCATTGCCCCTCCGCCTCAAATGATATGCGAACGGGCGGTAAGTATTCCGCAAGAATGGAAGCCAAAGACGGCAGTTTCGGTTTTGATTTTGAAGCAGTATATACTGAAATAGTTGAAGGAGAGAAGTTTACCTATGAGTTTGGCGGACGAATGGCTACAGTAGCATTCAATGACCTTGAAAACCAGACTCAGGTAATTGTAACTTTTGACCCGGAAACGGAAAACCCTGTTGAAATGCAGCAGGCAGGTTGGCAATCTATACTTGACAACTTTAAAAAATATACGGAAACTAATTAGTGAACCCATTTAGCGTTCGAAGTGGTTTAAACTTATTGCCCTGGTGGTGGCTGGTGTTTCGCACAGATTTTACGCAGAAACTATTCGCAGATTCTACGCAGAAGCATTCTGTGTGAAATCTGTGCATAGTTTCTGCGTAAAATCTGTGCGAAAAATTACACTTTTGAGACGCTGTAACATGGAATTTTCATGAATCCGACCCCAAACAATCCGATCCGGCATCATGGACAGACAGTAGAGAATTTTATCGCCGGGTCACCTCATTTTCAAACCCGTATCCTCGTGTGCGGCATACGAGCCGAACACATGGAGCACGTCTCCTTTCCGCAACTGGGTTTCCCGGTTGGGGATAAAAAAGGCATTGCCCCTTTTGATCATCAAAATGATCGCATCGTGATGGAAGGGGATTTCATCCAGGGGTGTGCCTTCCCAATTGCTGTTCTTGACCAGGATCTCTTCCACGCTAAAGTTATCGAAGGACTCGATCAGTGCCTCGTAGGTGGTGGGGCGAAGGATCAGGTTTTCCATTGTCGTCGCCATGACGCCCGTTTCATCAACGGTTTTAACCCCAAGGGTCTTCATCACGTTTCGAATATCCGATTGGCTTGACTGGGAAATGATATGCTCGTGCAACAGGTCGTTCCGGAGTGCCCTGCATATTTCAAGGTTCTGCTCTGCCGATCCTGTTTTGACCACCACTACGTCCGGCGCATTCAGTTTTATTTTTGTGTAGAGTTGGACATCATTCCCGTCTCCTTCCAGGCATTCCAGGCCGTTGCCGGATATTTCCCCGGCTCTGGCGCTGTTTCGCTCGATTATGATGGATTTTTTACCGTGCATGGTAAGCCTTTTGGCCAATAAAATACCCGTACTGCTCCCCCCGATGATAACCGTTTTTTCACCGGAAATTTTGGAGTTGGGCATTATCCAGTTGAACATGACGGGTGAGACAAAACAGGTTATGATGGCCATGATCACAAAACTGGCGTTGATTCCGGGGGTGATCACCCCCAACTCCAGTCCGATAGCCGCTGCCGCGATGATCAGACTCAGGCGAGACGACATCAAAAAGCCGCCGGCGATGGCTCTTCTCAGGCCAAACAGTTTTCTCCAGAGGAAGGCGGGGATAAATTTAACCGCAAAAAGAAGCAGCAAAAGGACGCCCAGAAACCCGATGAGCGATTGGTCAAACTCTTTAAAAGCGGAAGGGTCAAACTCCACCCCTACCATGATGAAAAAGATCGGGATGAAAAACCCGTACCCCATACCGTCCAGTTTGAGCAGCATGACGGACCGCTCGTGATGCAACATCGTCGACAAGACCAGGCCAATCAAAAAGGAACCGAGCAGGACGGCTTCCTCCCCGATCACCTGGGCCAGCACCACAAACAGCATGATCAGCAGGATCGTCCCCCGAATCCGGATTTGAGCGGAGGCGTGCGATAATTTATAGGCCTGTCTTTTAAAAAAACGGATGTTCTTCAGTTTTCCCGCCAGGAAATAGGCCAGGAAAAAAACAAGGAACAAGAAGAGAATATAGAACAACTCGGCCTGGAACCCATTCTTGATGATGGAAGAGGTAAATGTAAACAGGACGATACTGAAGATATCTGCCGTGGCCGCTGCAACCACGATCATTTGCCCGTATTTATTCTTGATTTCGCCGTTATCTTTTAGCACCGGCAAGACAATGCCCACCGAGGTGGTCACCATGATCAGGGAGAAATACCAGACATTGGGAATATGAATAAAGCCGGATAAAAGTAAAGAGCCTGTATATGCGACGATGAGCGATATGATAAAATAGACAATGCCTACCAGCAACGGATTTTTGATAAAACTGGAGTAGTTCAGTTTCTTTTTGGGAAAAGACGCCAGTATCTGGCCCACATCAATCTCCAGGCCACCCAGGAACATGAGGAAAATAAACCCGGTCAGCGCGAAGAACTCCAGTATCCGGAAACTTTCATGATCGATATTGCCCAGCGCATATTTCCCGACAAAGTATCCTAAAATGATCTCGATGATGACCGAGGGAATCTTGGACAATCGGAGGATCGAGAGCAACAAGGGCGTCCCCCAGGCGATGGCGGCGACCATCAGCAGGGGAAAATAATCAAAATTGAAAGAAATATTGAGCAGCATAGGTGAAAGACTAGAGCAGCAAATAACGCGACAAAATATCACTTGCCGAATAAATCGGATCCGGCTGGTATGCATGCCCGGTCCGGCTGGATAAAGAACCAAACCTCCCAACAGTTCATCGATGCACGATCACCGCACTTCAAAAATCATGATCACAATACCCGGGGAGGTCGGTAAAAAATACCCATTTTCAAACGAAAAAGGCTAATTTGCTGCGTTTTTCTCACCACCGGCAAATCATATGAAAATCTTCTTCTCTTACAGTTCACGAGACAGGGATACGGCTGATGAAATATATTACGGGCTTCGGAAACATAACCTGTCTGTTACAAGGGATGCTTTCGATGTAAAATTTACCGAGAGCTGGATCGAATTCATGAAAACCATCAGGGATCATGATTTTGCCATCGCCCTGATCTCCGAAAACTACCTTCAATCGACTGCATGCCTGTATGAAATGCTTCAGTTTCAGCAGGTGGCCGATTTTGAAAAGCGGATCATCCCGATCATGTTGGACAGGCACCTGGAAGCCCCGCAGGATGCTCTGATACACCACCTCAATCTCTGGGATCGCAAAATTGCCGAACTGGAACATCGAAAGAAACTGACGCCCTCTGCCGCTACCACCGAACTGGACATGGCAATGGACGCCAAAAACTATATTTCGCATTTGGTGCCTTTTCTGAAGGGCATAAAAATGATCGACCTGAATGTCGCCGTTGAGAAGACCTATATCGAAATTCTGAAAAAAACACACCACCAGCTAGAATTGAAACGGCAGTTTGACGTCTATGAAACAACACTTTACGACACCTTGCTGACCGATGTGATCGACGGTTTGAACGAAGAACGCAGGAACGTCATCAAGGCGGTTGACGACCCCAAGGATCTCGCCCTGCTGGCAGACCGCCGGTTCAAGTTCAGGATCAGGGAAAGCGTGCGGGAAAAGTTCGGCGAATTTGCCGGGAGCAGGGACGCATCAGATTCGGAGATACTGAAGGAAATGACCGCGTTGGAAGCCTTGCCCGAAGACAAACTCTTCGAGACGTTTCTGGATACCCGGGAACCGCTCACCGCTACCCTGAGCGGGCACGTGCTCGGCGAAAAGTGGCGAAAAGCCGGGGATATGGACGAAAGCAAGGTGCTTCCCTTGCTTGAACTTACAGATTTCCCGTACTACAAACTCGCCGTCGTTGCCGAATGGATGGAACTGTCGAAAGACGCTGCGCTTGCCGATCCGATTGAAAAGTGGCTGCGCCGGCACCTGTACCTGGTTAAAGGACGCGAACAAACGGAAGTGTGGGCGCTTTTCTGCGACCTGCTGAAAAGGCTGGACAACAAACGCTACCAGCAGTTATTTGCACTGGCCCACTATGTCTTTCTGAAAAAGCGGGACCACGACACGGCGCCTTACAAGTACCCGCTTTTGCCCACCATCTCCGGTTTCAAGCCCGATGCAGACACCTATGTCAACCTGCTGGACGGTACGGAAGACGAAAAACTTGCCGCCATCTGGGTGCTGTCCTTTTTCGGGGGCATCTATATCTTTTTGTGCAACCGGAATTTTTCGCCGCTGGTACTGCCCCAAAAATCGAAGGACATCCTCGTCGGACTGAGTCAGACTTCGATGGACTACAAAGACAAGTGGCGCCTGTGTTGTGCTGCTGCAAGTATTCACCTGCTCGAACTGATTCCCTGGCTTAAAATTCAGACCCAGGCACAGGATATGCGCAACAACAAGGTCAGCATCAATCACCCTACATACGACCTGATCGAAGAGCCCGAGGCCGCTATGGCCATCCGGGCCTGCGGCTATTTTGCACTGCTGGCCAGGGAAAACGGGGATACTGCCCAATACGAAGACCTGAAAACATTCCTGGATGACCTCAATGCCAACCGGCGGCTGGATGAAGACCCATACATAGTGGTCGCCATTGCCACCGCGCTCGGATACCTGGGAAATCCGTCACTACTCTTGCGCCTGATCCAAAAGCACCGGGAACCCTGGGTACTCGAAGCGGCGATCAACGCTACATTTAACCTGACCGACAGAAAAGGCAAGGAGGATTGCCGCACCTGGATAAGAAACAATGTCGGGGAAAACAGGAGAGCCATTGAGAACAACACCTCCATGACGCCTTTGGCACGAAAAACATATATCCATATCCTGGAGGAACTGGATTCACGTCTTGGATTCATCTGATAAACCACACCATGAAAAAACTATTGACCTCTTGTCTGTTCATGGCGGCACTCACGCAGGCAGCCCTGACACAAACCCCGGAACCGGAAAAAAAATCCGCGCCGATACCGGAACCACAGATCGCCACCACCCGTCAAAGCGTGAAAATCAACGGCGCAGTTATCGAACTGACTGCCGTTGCAGGCACCCGGATGTTGAAAGATGAAAACAACAAACCCATCGCTCTTTTCGGATTTACCAGTTATACCAAAGAAAAAGGCGAGGCCAACAGGCCCATTGTATTTGCGTTCAACGGCGGACCGGGTTCCTCGTCTTTTTGGCTGCACATGGGCGTTCTGGGACCTAAACGGATCGTTGTGAACGACCCGGGGTTCACGCCCGGTGCGCCTTACGAATTAGTCAACAACGAATTTTCCATTCTCGACGTAGCCGATCTGGTCATGATCGACCCGGTAGGCACCGGCCTGAGCGTTCCGGTGGGAGAAGCGAAATTCGACGATTTCTGGGGGGTAGATCAGGATATACGAAGTATTGCCCTGTTTATCACCCAGTACCTGATCGATAACCACCGGATGAACGCGCCCAAATACCTGCTCGGCGAAAGCTACGGAACGTTCCGGAACGCAGGCCTGATGAATACCTTGCTCGGGCAGGGTATCGCCATGAACGGCGTCATCATGGTATCGGCCGTGTTCGACCTGCGGACGCTGTTGTTCCCGCCTAACGACGACCTTCCCTATGTCGTTCACTTCCCTACCTATGCGGCCACGGCGTGGTACCACAAAAAAATAACCACCCGGGCAGCTACGCTGGAGGCTTTTCTCGACGAGGTTCGGAACTTTACACAAAATGAATACGCCCCGGCCCTGTTCAGGGGCGACAAACTGACAGCAGAGGAGAAAAAGGCCCTGGCCGGAAAACTGTCCGCCTACACGGGTCTCGAAGCGGATTACTGGTTGAAGGCCGACCTCCGGGTAACCAACGGCGAGTTCTTTCAGGAATTGCTGCGCGACGAAGGCAAAACGGTGGGCCGGCTCGACACGAGGTTCACCGGTGTGAATCAGGATCTGCTGAGCCAGTTTGCCGATTACGACCCCCAAAGCGCTGCCATCTCGCCGGCTTATGTTACCGGGTTTCTGCACTATTTTTACAACGACCTGCAAGTGAAAACCGATCAGCAGTACGCTATTACGGCAAGCCGGCGGCAAGGTTTTAAATGGGACTGGAAGCATGCCGGCAACAGCCGCTGGGATGCCCCCGCAGCGATCAATACCGGTATCGATATGGCAGAGGCCATGACGCACGATCCCAACGTCAAGGTGCTGATCCTGAATGGCTACTTCGATCTGGCAACCGTTTTCTATGGCGTGGAACACTCCATCGACCACCTGGGCCTGCCGAAAGCGTTAAAGGATAACATCATCATGAAGTACTACGAGGCAGGCCATATGATGTACACCCACCGGCCTTCCATGGAAAAATTCAAACAGGACGTTGCGGCATTTATCCAGTCGACCTCGAAATGACGGTTTATCAGGGATAAATTTCCTTCTTGCAGGCCTTCAGCGTGTTCAGCAGCAGTGCGGTCACGGTCATCAACCCTACCCCGCCCGGGACGGGGGTGATGTGGCTGCATTTTGGCGCAACTTCATCAAAATCAACATCTCCAACGAGACGGAAACCCGATTTTTTGGTGGCGTCGGGTATGCGGTTAATGCCAACGTCGATGACCACGGCGCCGGGTTTCACCCAGTCGCCCTTGATAAACTGCGGAATACCGATGGCCGCCACGACAATATCGGCCCGTCGAACCTCGGCGGCGAGGTCCTGCGTCCGCGAATGGGTAAGCGTGACCGTGCAGTCGCCCGGGTATCCTTTTCGAGACAACAGAATACTGATAGGTGTGCCGACGATGTTGCTGCGCCCTACGACGACGCAGTGTTTGCCGGAGGTTTCGATATTATACCGGCGCAGTATCTCGACGATACCATACGGCGTAGCGGGCAGAAAGGCGGGCATGCCCTGGGCCATGCGGCCGAAATTGATGGGGTGAAAACCGTCGACATCCTTGCGATGGTCGATAGCCAGGGTGATCTTTTCCTCGTTCATGTGCTTGGGCAGCGGCAACTGAACGATAAAACCGTCGACATCGGGGTCGTCGTTCAGGCGTTGCACGATATCAAGCAGTTCTCCCTCCGGAATATCGGCCGGGCGGCGCACCAGGGTGCTTTTAAAGCCGACCTGCTCGCAGGATTTGATCTTGGATTTGACGTACACCTCGCTGGCGGGGTTTTCGCCGACCAGCACAGCCGCCAAGTGGGGCATTTTGCCGCCGCGTTCGCGGATCAGGTCCACTTCGGCGGCGATTTCGGCTTTGATATTTTCTGAAAGGAGTTTTCCGTCGAGCAGTTGCATGGAGATATGGACAGGTTGGTTAAATCGGAAAATTTGCCGGGCAAAGGTAGCAATCTATGCCACTTCCTGTCGGGCCAGCCTTTTGAAAAGGTCGTAAATATCCCGGTAAATCCCCTCGCCGGCCGTTCCGGGCGCCACCAGTCTTTCCACCTTTCGGGCGGCAAGCGGCGGCAGGCCGAATACTTCCCGCCCCAAGCGGACGGCGCCTTGCACCGAAGCATCAGCCCCGTCGCCGGACAGTGCTACCGGTTTTTGGAAAATATCTGCCAGCATCCGGACCCACAAGTCGCTGTGGGAAAAGCCGCCGGAGGCATGGAGCGTTTCTATCGGCGCATGGGCTTCAAGCGCCTCGGCAATCAGTCTGAGGTTGAAGATCACCCCTTCCATGGCCGCCCGAACGGCGTGTGCCTGGGTGTGCGACGCCCGTAGACCGTGCAATGCGCCTTGCGCCTGCGCGTCGTAAAGCGGCGCGCGTTCGCCAAAGAGCCAGGGCAGAAAAAGCAGGCCTTCCGCCCCCGGCGGCACATCGAGCGCCTGGTTGGCGAATGCCTCGGCAGTCAGCGGCGACCGGAACAGCGCGCTGCGGAGCCATTCCAGCACATTGGCGCCGTTGTTGCTGGCTCCGCCGACAATATACCGCTGTGCATCAAGGCAATAGCAAAAACTGCGCTGTTGCGCGTCGAGTACCGGCTGCTGTACCACGGTGCGTATGGCTGCGCTCGTACCGACGGTAACGGCCACCTGACCCGGGGCTGTAGCACCGGACCCGAGGTTGGCGAGCGCGCCGTCGCTGGCGCCAATGCAAATTGGCACGCCAGAAGCAAGGGTCGCCCGGTGTGTTGTTGAAACAATTTCGGGTAATCTTGTTAAGGAAATTCCGGCTGAGGAAAGAATATTGTCATCCCATTGCTTGTCACGGATGTTCATCAGGCCGGTGGCAGAAGCGACGGACAAGTCGACTTCATATTTCCCGGTCAGCCGGTACCAGACATAGTCCTTGATACCCAGAAACTTGTGCGCTTTATGAAAAATATCCGGCCGGCGCCGGCGCATCCAGATCAACTTGACCAGCGGCGACATGGCGTGCACCGGGACGCCCGTGCGTTGGTACAGTGCAGCCCCTTCCCCACCCTGCCGCAACGCGCGGGCGACCTCATCGGCCCGCAAATCGGACCATAGCAGTATATTGGTAAGCGGATTTCCGGAGGCATCAACGGCCATCAGGCCGTGCATGGCGGAAGAGAGTACGACTCCATGCAAGGTTTCCGAAGATCCGATATGGGACAAAACATCGTCCAGAACCGCAGTGACGTTTTGGAAAACGGCTTCCGGCTCCTGTTCGCTAAAGCCGGGCGCCGGGCAAAGGGTCGTATTATGGCGCTCGGAGGCACGTACAATACGCCCGTCATCGTCGAACGCTACCGCTTTTACGTTGGTGGTGCCGATGTCGAGCCCGATCACCATATCAGGACATGAACAGGTCGAGCAACATAACCCCTGCCAGGCCGGTAATCCCGACGATGGTTTCCATGGCTGTCCATGACCGGAAGGTATCGCGCAGACTTAGCCCGAACCACTCCTTGAACATCCAGAACCCCGTGTCGTTGACATGGGAGCACATGAGGCTGCCGGCGCCGATAGCCAGGGTCATCAGTTCGGGCGATGCCTGTCCGCCGGCTACCAGCGGCTGCGCAATGCCGGCGGCGGTCATGCCGGCCACCGTTGCCGAGCCAACGGATATGCGCAACATGGTCGCAACACCCCAGCCCAGCAGCAAAGGCGACACAGAAACGTCTTTCAGGAGCACCACCAGTTCGTCGCCGATCCCGCTATCGATCAGCACCTGCTTGAAAGCGCCGCCGGCAGCGATGATCAGCAGCAGCGAAGATGCGGCCCCAAGGGCGGTGCCCGATTTGTCGAGCAATTCGGATACAGGCGCTCTTCCGCTCTTGCCGGCCAGCGGATTCCTGCCCAGAAAAAACAGTGCCAGCAGAACGGCGACCAACATCGCCAGGCCGGGATCGCCCACAAAACGCAGCCGGGACAGCAGCGGATCGTCTGCCGGCATATACCAGGCGGCCAGCGTAGCCATTGCCATCAGCAATACGGGCACCAAAGCGATCAGCATGCTTTTCCAAAACCCGGGCAGCATTTCCTTTTCCATAACCTTTACCTGAAACAGGCCTTCCGGCGGTTTGGCAGGGATGTTTTTTAAAAAAAGAGGAAAGTACACCCCCGCAACTGCAACCGCGGGAATAGCTACAATCAGGCCCAGCAACAGGGTTTTACCCGGGTCGGCGCCGAAAATGTTGGCTATGGCCAGAGCGCCCGGATGCGGGGGCAGAAATCCGTGCGTCACGGAAAGCGGCGCCGCCATGGCAATAGCCAGGGGAACAAGCGATTGGCCCGAAACGGCCGCAACAGAAAACACCAGCGGGGCCAATACCACAAAACCGGCGTTGTAAAACATGGCCAGGCCTACGGTGAATCCCGTAATCGTCAGGGCCAGGCCGGCGCGGTTTTTTCCGAACAGTCGCAGCAAACGCGATGATATGACCTGGGCGGCGCCCGTCTCTGCCAGCACGCTGCCCAAAATGATACCGAATGCCAGCACAAGCACCAGTCCGCCCAGGGTGTTGCCCAGCCCGTCCTGTACCGATTTCAGCAACGCATCCGGGCGCATGCCCTGCACAAGTCCGGCGAACAAGGCAGTCATGATCAGGGCAATAAACGCGCTGATTCGGGCGACAACGATCAGGATGATCAACAGGGCAACGCTCAGCAGCAGTGTCAGCATGGCAAGGGTATTAATGAACGTTCATTTTTTTTCGACGGCGTGTCCGCCAAACTCGTTGCGCAGTGCCGCCACCACCTTGCCGGAAAATGTATCCTCCTCCTGCGAGCGATAGCGCATGAGCAACGACAGGGCAATGACAGGTGTGGGCACGCCGAGGTCCAGCGCCGTTTCAAGCGTCCATTTTCCTTCACCGGAAGAATGCATCACCCCGCGAATGGCGTCGAGGTGCGGGTCTTTTCCAAAGGCATTCGCCGTGAGTTCCATCAACCATCCGCGGATAACGGAGCCGTGATTCCAGAGTTCGGCAACTTTTTGAAAGTCAAGGTCGTATCCGGATTTGTGCAGCACTTCGAAACCTTCTGCAATGGACTGCATCATGCCGTACTCGATGCCATTGTGCACCATTTTTACAAAATGGCCCGAACCCGGAGCGCCGGCATAGAGGGTGCCGCCGGGAAGGGAGAGGTCGTCGAACACCGCTTTGCAGTATTCATACACTGCCGGTTCTCCTCCGATCATGGTACAGGCGCCGTTCAGCGCACCGGAGGTGCCACCCGAGGTGCCGCAATCGAGAAAGTCGATGCCGTTCTCTTTCAGCATTTTATAGCGCCGGACCGAGTCGTTGAAATTGGAGTTGCCACCGTCGATCAGAATGTCGCCGGGAACAAGGTATTCGAGCAGTTGTGCAATAACCTCGTCGACGATATGCCCGGAGGGCACCATGAGCCAAATGACGCGACGCGGGTTGAGTTGCTCGCACAGCTGCTCCGGCGAATGCGCCGTAGCGATGCCCTGCTCAGCGCCGATGCTGTGCACCAGTTCGACGGAGCGATCATATGCCACTACCCGGTGGCTGTGGTTACGAAGGTTCAGGGCCAGGTTGTAGCCCATTTTACCGAGGCCGATCAAGCCGATTTCCATGTTTGTGTGTTGTTTTATGGGTGAGAGGTCTCACCTGAGTTCGAGTTTGCCGAATATTCCGGCGTCAATCCACCCCCTGTTTTTATCCTCGCCTTCCACGGCGATGCTGCCGATGAAGTTTTCCCGTTCGGCGGAGTGGTCGTTGTCGCAATAGGCCAGCGCAAAACCCATTATTTTGCCTGCCCGCAGCGATTTTGGAATGTTATCGCCGCCGGTGACGAAGCGGTTGCCGTCGAATACCTTAACGGCCACTTCCCAGGTGGAGTTCGTACCGTTGGTGACGCGCCGGGTGGTGCAGTGGTCATTGAAATAGGTAAATGCGCTGTCGGGAGCGATATCCACGACCTTCCCGTCGAGGGCAATATGGTAGGCAAATGCGTTGTAGCTGTACTGATGGTTGCCGCCCGAGGCATCTTCATCGATAAAAATTTCGAGGCAGTCGTCGTCCCAGTAGTGATCCAGTCCGTCGGTATGCGTGTCGATGAGCACGTCGTCGGTGATTTCCGCCAATATGTAGAGGTTATTCTCGTCCCAGGCAATTTTGTAGCGTCCGGAGAAATCGAGAGCGTCCGGTTTTTGTCCGATCCAGTCTTGATCGAGGGGCAGCCATGCAGCGTTCTGCCAAACCGGGTCATCGCCCGAGCCATCGATCCGGGGCGTTCCGTATACGGCGGAAAACTGCGCATCGGAGGCAGGCATATCGTCGTCGATAGCAGTGTGGTTGTCCGTGCTGTTTTGAAAAAAAACAAAGAGGAGCGTGGCAAAAGCGGCAGCCAGGCCGATATAAGTGTCGCGATTCATATAAAAGCAGTTTGGGCAAAGGTTTCACTTTTTATTGTCCGGCCCAAGCTTCGATGCCGCAACCTTTTTTTTCAGACTGTTCGCCCGGTTGTTTGTGCAACAGATTTTTTACGCCAACTGATTTTTGGAACGGAATTTGCAAAATCCCTAACCAGCCAACCGGGCTTGTCCGATATGAAAACTTGAAGTTAAATTATTATGGAAATGCTTGGCCTGGCCGCCCAATTGACGTAATTTGTGTTCCTTTTTCTGGCAACCCGATTTGTCCGCCAATTCTAACCCCTGGTGCTTGCGATATCAACGTCTCATCCACCCTCGAAACATAATCCGAAACAGGTCTTTGGTTTTTGCGACTGGTTACACGGCAGCGTGTGTCGTGTAGACGCTTGGTTTTCAATTAATTGCAAATCCGGGCAAGCAAATGAACATATAACAAACACAAAATAACAGCACCTGGTCATGAATGCCGTGGACTTCAAAGAAAATCATCTGGATGAAATTGTGCCGCGTTGGTTTGCGGTATATACCAGGTACAAGCGGGAGAAAGTGGTGTTGAAACGGCTACAGGAAAAAGGCATACAGGCGTACTTGCCTGTTCAACGGCTCACGAGGCGATATGATCGAAAAGTACGAGATGTTGAACTCCCCCTGATCAGTTGCTATATTTTCACCCGGATCACCAGAAAAAACTACGTGCCCGTCCTCGATACCCCCGATGTCCTGCATTTTGTCCAGTTTTCGAACAACCTGATCGCTATTCCCGAAAGGGAGATACTGTTGTTGCAGCGGGTCACCGGAGGACAGGCGGAACTTGAAATAGAACAACACGATGGCTGCCGGGTCGGCGACGAGGTGGAGATTGTCGGGGGAAGGCTGACCGGGGTAAGAGGTATCCTGCTGGAGAAGAACGGAAAGGCCAACTTTCTGATCGAACTCCGGAATATCGGTTTCTCGCTCCACCTGCAGGTTGAACCGTCATTGTTGAGGCGTGTGGGCGTGCGGAACAGGTAGACGGTGGACGGTGGACGGTAGACGGTGGATGATGGCCGGATACGCCGGCAAATTGAAAGCAATTTATACGCCCGGCCGGGGGCTTCCGGTATTATTTTGATGCATAACGCTTTGATCAATAACATTATAAACTATCCGGGATCAAGTCTTTTGCGACTTATCATCGGCGAAGCCATACCTTTGCATGGGTAACATTGAAGCAACCAGTACTTTAACACTTAATTATCGAATGAAAAATTTCGCTCTCCTCGGTGCGGCTGGCTATGTGGCGCCCCGCCATATGCAAGCTATTCAGGAAACCAGCAATTGTCTCATGGCTGCGGTTGACAAAACCGACAACGTTGGCGTCATCGACCGTTATTTTCCCGAAGCGGCCTTCTTTACTGAATTTGAACGTTTTGACCGCCATATTCATAAATTGAACAGGGAAGGTGTGGACATCCATTACATATCCGTGTGTTCACCGAATTACCTGCACGACGCCCATATCCGTTTCGGCCTGCGTATCGGCGCCAATGTGATCTGTGAAAAGCCCCTTGTATTGAATCCCTGGAATATCGATGCCCTTATGGACATGGAACAGGAAAGCGGGCGGAAAGTAAATACCATCCTGCAACTCCGGCTTCACCCGGCGCTGCTGGCCTTAAAGGAAAAGGTGGAGCAGTCGCCGGCCGACCAGGTATTCGACGTGGATGTCACCTATATTACGGCACGGGGCAACTGGTACTACACGAGCTGGAAAGGCAGCATGGAAAAGTCGGGCGGCATTGCCACCAATATCGGCATCCACTTTTTCGATGTGCTGACCTGGATATTCGGCGATGTAAAAGAAAACATTGTGCACCTGCACACCCACGACCGGGCCGCCGGCTACCTCGAGCTGCAAAAAGCCCGGGTAAAATGGTTTTTGAGCATCAACTACGATACGATTCCCCATGAGGCCAAACTCAAGGGCAGCCGTACCTTCCGCTCTTTTACCGTCGACGGCGAACAGATCGAATTCAGCGAGGGCTTCACCAACCTGCACACAGAAAGTTATCGCAACATACTCAACGGCTACGGTTTTGGTCTCGAGGATGCTGCCACTGCCGTAGAGATCACCTACAATATCCGGAATACGAAGCCTATCGGTATAGCCGATAACAGCCATCCGCTGGTATCGCTGCCCCAAAGCCCGCACCCTTTCGAGCGGGAAGAAATGGTTGAATTTTTCTGACCACGATATTTTTTTGTTTTACTCCCCCCTTCCAAAACATCCCAAATATGAAAAACTCGATTTATGCACATCAGTATCCTACACAAACTGCTTCAGGGCCGTCACAATTACTGAAAAACTTGTTACTGCCCTTCTTCTCATCGAACAGCCCGCAAATCGGGCAACAACTCCAGGTAGACATGCATGCGCACTGGCTACCGGGAGTTGACGATGGCGCACAATCTGACCGTGAAGGACTTGAAATGATCCGGGGCCTTGCCGCGCTTGGTTACCGGAAACTTATTGCCACGCCGCACATCAAAACCCAGTACGAGAATACCCCTGCAATGCTGAAGGAGTTCTACGACCGCTTCATGAAAGTGGTGCGGAAGGCCGGCATCGACATGGAGTTCGGCCTCGCTGCGGAATACATGCTCGACGAGGGTTTTGAGGCGCATCTGAAATCCGGCCCCCTGCTTACCCTGAAAGAAAATTACGTCCTGGTCGAACTGTCGCACCACAACATTCAGATACTCCCTGCCCTGCAAAAAACCTTATTCCAGATCCAGTTGGCGGGCTACAAACCCGTCATGGCTCATCCCGAACGCTACGGTTATTATTTTGAAAATTTCAAAACGATTGAAGGCCTGAAAGATGCAGGATGCCTTTTTCAACTCAACGCCATGTCGCTGGCAGGGTACGAGGGAAAAGAGGTAACAAAACGGGCACGCAAATTGCTAGACCAGGAATGGTATGAATTTGTGGGCACCGATTTGCACACCCCCCGGCAACTCAACTACTTCAACAAGTTGGCGCTGTCCCAGCAATTTCAGAACCGCGATCTCTAACTTTAACCGTAACTCTCCCAGTTCCGAAAAAAATTGTAATCATGAATCAGAAATACCTTTTGCAGGTAATTCTCAGCTTTTGCTGTTTTGCCGCACTACAAAGTTGCGGAAGTGTCAAGCATGAAGAAATGATCATGCTGAAAGATGTTCAAAACCAGGTGGCCGCGATCAACAACCAGCCGGCCCTGAGAATCCAGCCCGATGATATCCTGAGCATTCAGGTATCGAGCCGCAATCCGGAGACCGTGACGGCCTTCCAGTTAAAAAAAGAAGAAACAACGGCTTCTTCCGGCGAACGGGCACTCGGCATCCAGGAAGGCTACCGGGTCGACGAACTCGGCGATATCTACCTGCCTTTTGTGGGCAAGGTACACGCAGCCGGAAAAACCGTGCTCGACCTGCGACAGGAGATCAATACCAAACTGGCCGCCTTTTTTCAGGATGCGCTGGTGCAGGTGCGGTTTTTGAACTTCCGGGTGACACTGATCGGCGAGGTCACACGACCCAATGCTTATATCATCCCGAACGAACGCCTCAATATTCTCGAAGCCCTCGGCATGGCGGGTGATTTCACCCCTTATGCGCGTCGTAATTCCGTGATGATCATGCGCGAACGCAACCAGAAACGGGAGTTCGTCCGGCTCAACACGCAGGATACCTCCCTGTTCCATTCGCCTTATTTTTACCTGAGCCCTAACGATATCGTGTACGTCGAACCGCTCAAGGCCAAACAATATGCCACGCAGGGCGACTTCCTGTCGAGGTATTCTTCAATCCTGTTCCCCCTTGTTACACTGGCAACCTTCGTATTGGGGCTGTCGATTAAATGAGTGGTCTGTTATTTTCCACTCGAAGTATTTTTAAAAACTGCCTGACGGTAAGCCGTCAGCCTGAATCAACGCGCAATTTTCTCACTTCTTCAATCCTAATCCGTGAAAGAAGATCGCATTAATATTAAGCAATTACTGAGCGTAGCGCTCAAATACTGGTACTTGTATGCCCTTATCTTCCCAATGGCGCTGGGTCTGGCATACCTGTACCTCCGGATCACGCCTAAAAAATACGAGGCGACCGCCATGCTCCTCATCAAAGACGAGGAGAAGTCGGGGCAAATCGTCGAAGAAGCCATCTTTGACGAACTGGGCGTACTCGGTAAAAAGAAAAAAAGTCTCGAGAATGAGGTACTGATCCTCAAATCGACGCCCATTATGGAGCACGTCGTGCAAAACCTCGAACTTCAGTACGAATACTTCAACCTGGAGTTCCTGAAAAAACGCGACCTCTACAAGAACTCGCCGATCCACGTGGTGGACTGGAAGCCCAACAGCGATAACGCCGTTGTAGATGCCAAGATCGATATTCAAAACAACGGCACCTATTTGCTTACGGAGGAAGACAAACGGCAGTACCAGGGCGAATTTGGCAAGGAATTGCGCCTGCCGGCGGGCAAACTTACCCTGTCGTACAGCCGCGGGAAAGACATTCCCGGGGCGGTAGGCCTGGTCATTTCGCCGCCCAAGGAAAAGGCGAAAGCATTGCTCGATGCCCTGGACGTAAGTGCCGTCGGCGAACTGTCCAGTACCGTCACCATGACGTACAAGGACGTTGATCCACAACGCGCCGAGGCAGTGCTCACCGAACTCATGGCCCTGTACAACCAGCAATCCATCGATGAAAAGAACTCTGTATTCGAGAACAGTCTTGATTTGTTGAACGAGCGGATCAAACTGATTTCCAGGGAATTGGCCGATGCGGAACAAAATGTGGAAACATACCGCCGCCGGTTCAACATGGTGGAAATGAGCGCGGAGGGCGGATTGCTGCTGAAAGAACTGGCGGATTACAACCGCGAGATTTCCGGCACCGACATACAACTGGAAATACTGAGTTCGATCGAGAGTTTTCTCGAACGGAACAAAGACAACTTCGAGTTTGTCCCGACCAATATCAATATCAACAACCTGACACTGACCAGTCAGATCGAGAATTTCAACGAACTGCTGCGGCAGCGGGAGCGCCAGAAAAATGTGTACGGCGCGTCGCACCCCGATATTGTGCTGACGGAAAAGCAGATCAAAAACCTGCGCCAAACGATCATCGACAACATCCGCTCCATCCGCACAGACGTGCAGATCGGCAGAAATGCCAAACGCGAGATGAGCTCCAACATCGAGAACCGCATGGCAAGCCTGCCCACCCGGGAACGTGAACTCCTCGACAAGGAGCGCAAAAAAGACCTCACCGAGAACATTTACGTTTACCTGCTCCAGAAAAGGGAACAGTCGGCCATTTCGCTGGCCAGTACCACGGCGACAGGCAGGGTGATCGAGCCGGCAGAATCGTCGGACCCGGTAAGTCCCAAGGTCGCCCAGATCATGCTGATCGCTCTTTTCCTGGGACTAGCGCTTCCCTCCGGTCTTGCGTTTATGGCGGAAAGTATGAACGATAAAATCCAGAACGAGGAAGATATTCAGCGCATTACCTCTGCAACCGTAGCCGGGGTCCTGGCCTCCAGCCGCAAAAAATCGCGCCTGGTCGTCAAGGAAAACAGCACTTCAGCCGCTGCAGAGATGTTCAGGCTGCTGCGCGCCAACCTGGCCTATATACTGCCGGGGAAAGACCTCAAGTCGCTGCTTGTCACTTCCGGCGTGCCGGGCGAAGGCAAATCGTTTATCGCCCTCAACCTCGGCGTAACCCAGGCACTTGCCGGTAAAAAGGTCGTGTTGCTGGAACTGGACCTGCGCAAGCCGAGCCAGGAGTTCGAAGACCTGGAATCTACCGACGACGGTGTGGTCAACTACCTGATCGATCCTTCCCTGACTCCGGAAATGATCATTCAGAACACCGGCCTGCACCTCAATTTCGATGTGGTCCGCTGCGGCGCCAAACCGCCGAACCCCGGCGAACTGATCCTGTCGCCACGCCTGCGCGAACTGGTAACCTATCTGAAGAGCAAATACGACTTTGTCATACTCGACACCCCTCCTGTGGGCGTTGTGGCCGATGCCCTCCAGGTCAAGGATATGGCTGATGCAACCATGTACGTGGTGCGCGCCGGTTATACCCGCAAAGCGGACTTCCAGACCATCAACGACATTATTCAGAAAGATAAACTGCCCAAGCCGTTTATCGTGCTGAACGCCGTTAAACTGAACAAGAGAGGCTACGGAAGCGGATACTATTCGTCGTATTACGGCGACGAAAACTGAACGACACCCCCCGCTATCGAACCAAGCATTATTGAGAACACTTTAAGGCCTCGGGCTGTATTATGTCATTGAAGCAACGCACGATCCGTGGATTGTCATGGGCGTTTATCGATCGTTTTGCCAACCAGATTTCCCAGTTTATTTTCGGCATCATACTGGCGCGGCTGCTGTCGCCTGCCGAGTACGGACTGATCGGGATGCTGGCGATATTTTTCGAAATCGCCGACACCTTTGTCGTTGCGGGCTTCAGTGAGGCACTTATCCGGAAAAAAGACCCGACAGTTGCGGATTACTCCACGATCTTCCTGGTCAATGTATTCACCGGAATATTTTTTTACAGCCTCATGTATTTGTCGGCGCCCGGGATCAGCTGGTTCTTCAACGAACCCCGGCTGATCCCGATCATCGGCGTGCTGGGCATTACGGTAGTCATCAATGCCTTCGGGATGGTGGCGCGGGTGCCCCTCACCAAGAACCTCGACTTCAAGTCGCTTGCGGCCATTTCCGTCATTTCAAACATTGTGTCGGGCGCAGTCGCCATTACCCTGGCGTTCAAGGGCTACGGCGTCTGGAGCCTCGTGTGGCGCAACATCATGCAAAGCCTGCTGACAACCATTCTGGTGTTTTTCATCAGCCGGCCGCCGCTGAGGTTCATGTTCAGTTATGCTTCTTTCAGGGAAATATTCGGCTTTGGCTCAAAACTGCTGGCCTCCCGCCTGTTCCTGGAAGCGTACAACAACATCTATTACATCCTGATCGGCAAGTTTTTCAGCGCCCGCGACCTGGGCCTTTACACCCGGGCCAACGGTTACAAGGACATGTTTTCCCGGACGCTGCACAATGTGATACAGTCCGTGAGTTTTCCTGCCCTGGCAGAAATAAAAGACAACGACGAACGCCTCCGGAACGCCTATCGCAGGCTGGTCCAGTCGACCACCTACCTTACCGCGATCCTGATGTTTGGGCTGGCCGCTACGGCCAACAACTTTATCCTGGGACTGATCGGTCCGAAATGGGCCGAATCTATCCCCTACCTGCAACTGCTGAGTATGATCGGGCTTTTTTACCCCCTTCATTATATCAACCTGAATATCCTGGTCATAAAAGGCCATTCCGGCTTGCATTTCCGGCTGGAGGTATTGACCAAGTTGATCGCATTGCCGGCTGTCGCAGTCGGCCTGCTGTACGGGATAAAGGCCATGATCATCTGTATGATCTTTACCTGGGTGCTGGATTACCTCATCACGGCCTCCCGCTCCGGCAAACTGATCGATTACCCGCTCGGCGAGCAAATCCGCGACATCCTGCCCTCCTTCCTGTTCGCGGCATGTATGGGTGTATTCCTGTTCGGAATAGGACAGGTGATTACGCTTCCGGCGCTGCTGACCTTGTTAATTCAGGGCATCCTGGCTCTTGGTTTCATCCTGTTCTTTTCCAATCTGTTCAAAATCAAACCATTTCTGGAGATCAGGGAGATCGTCCTCAGCAAATTTTCCAAAAAAACTGCTCTTGCAAACTAAATTGAAACACTTCTAATATGAATGAACTCGTCTCCTGTGTCGTACCCACCTACAACCGGGCAAATTTTTTGAAAGACGCGATTGAAAGTTCCCTCGGGCAAACCTATCCGCATTGGGAAATGGTGATTGTCGACGATAAATCGACCGACAACACAGCCGAGGTAGCACTGGAATATGCAGCGCGCGACCCCCGGATCAGGTATTTCCTGAATCCCGAAAAAGGCGTGAGCTCCGCGCGGAACTACGGCATCCAAATGGCACAGGGGAAGTATATCGCTTTCCTCGACGACGACGATATCAGTCTGCCCCACCGCTTCGAATCGCAGTTGAAAGCCATGATCAAATCCGGCAACGGCTTTCTGGTCTCGGGTTTTCAGTCGAAAGACAAAGCGACCGGCCAGGTACTCGAAGAGCAAAAACTCGAATTGAAGGCGACCTGCACCGGCTTCCCTTCGCGCTGGATGATCAGGAAAGACCTGCTGGAAAAGTCGGGCGGCTTCGATCAGGCGGCTGCGCCGCTGGAAGATATCGAACTGAGCAGCCGGCTGGCGGCATTCGAGACCTTTGCCCTGCACGACGACATCGTGGCCGTCACCTTCCCTACCGAGGGCTCGGCCAGCAGCGCTACGGAGAAAAAAGTACGGGCGCGACTGGTGCTGCTGGAGCGTTCACAGAACCTGTTTTCGCCCATGGAAGCGGCCTGGTGGCAGTTTTCAGCGGCAACGGACTATTACATGCTCGGCCAGAAAGACAAAGCGCTGGAATACCTGAAAAAAGCGGCTGCCGGCGACAAACGGGGCATCTACGGGTTCGCCTATCAGTACTTCAGGATTGCCAAAAGCCTTGGCGGCCCCTTCAAAAGAGTTAACATGAAGGTATTGTCCGTTTTGAGAGAGTTTAATTTACCCATGCTTGTCGAGCATCCGATCATTAGCAATGGCTGAATCACTCAGAGACAGATCACTTACAGGGTTTTTGTGGGTGCTGGTAGATAAAGTCGGCAGCAGTCTGGCCAATTTTATCGTCACCATTATCCTTGCCCGGCTACTCGCGCCGGCCGACTTCGGCCTGGTTGCGATGGTCATGGTGTTCTTTGAGATATCTTCTTCATTCATTCAAAGTGGAATCGGATTCGCACTTGTTCGGGAAAAAACAATCACCGAACTGGACAAGTCCACCGTGTTCATTTTCAATCTTGTCACCGCGCTGGTGTTTTACGGCCTGCTGTATTTAGCAGCGCCCTATATCGCCCGTTTTTTCGAGCAGCCGGTGCTGACCGCGATTGTCAGGATAATGGGCATTAATCTGATTATCAGCGCTCTGGCAATTATTCAACACGCCGTCCTGACGCAGCAGATCGACTTCCGGGTACAGACGAAGGTGCGCATGGGAGCGGTGCTGGCATCGGGTATCTGCGCCGTAGCAATGGCCCTGAACGGCTGGGGCGTGTGGAGCCTGATCGCGCGGATCGGCGTTATGGAGCTGATAACGACCGTATTGTTCTGGGTGATCAACCCCTGGCGGCTCACGCTGCGTTTCAGCACCAGTTCGTTCAGAAGGCTGTTCGGGTTTGGCTCGGTCATCCTGGCGGAGGCCCTGATCGACAAGGTGTTCAGGCACCTGCTTCAGATCCTGATCGGCAAGTTCTATTCGGCCGCCACACTGGGCTTTTTTACGCAGGCCAACAATTTCTGCAACATGGCCTCCAACAGTTTCCTGCAGGCGATCCAGAAGGTGACCTATCCCGTTCTGGCCCGGTTGCAGGACGACAAGGTCAAACTCAAGGACGGCTACCGCCAGCTGATCGGTGTGAGTTCGTTCATCATTATCCCGGTCATGGCGCTTATGGGCGTACTGGCCGAACCGCTCATCGTATCGCTGGCCGGCGAAAAGTGGCTGCCCTCCGTTCCGTTGCTCCGGCTGCTGTGCCTGGGAGGCGCCATATATCACCTGAATGCCATCAACCTCGATGTTTTGCTGGTACTGGGAAGAGTCGACCTGAGCCTGAAACTTGAGGTCATAAAAAAAGTGATTCTGGCCGTTGCGCTCATTATTGGAATACAATTTGGTATATACGGTATGGTGATAGGCCAGGTGGCAGCCACCTACATCGCCTTGTTCATTAACACCTACTACTCCGACCTGTTGCTCCGGTATGCTTTGGCCGAGCAGATGAAAGACGTAGCGCCGACTGTATTGTTTAGTCTGGGCACCGGCGCAGTGGTTTTCATCCTTTTGCAACACACCAACACGGCAGCCCTGTATCAGTTGTTGTGGGCGCCTGTTGTAGGAACGGGCATCTATCTGACGCTTCATCACTGGGCAAAAACCCGGGAAATGGCCCTCATAAAAACCTTTATCATCCCGAAAACCATAGGATTCTTTACCCCTAAACTGTAGTATTCAATCATCGATAAAATCGCCAACCAAAGCATGAAAATCGCAGTAACCGGCGCGACCGGATTTTTAGGCAAACGTGTCGTCAAGAAATTGAAAGAGCAGGGGAAAGACCCTGTCATTACCTCCCTTAGCCTCGGCGTTGACCTGCGCGACTACCAGCAGACCATTGACTTTTTTCAGAAGCACAAACCCGATATGCTGCTCAACTGCGCCTCTTTTGTAGGCGGCATTCAGTTCGGCTACAAATACCCGGTCGATCTTTTTGAAAATAACCTGCTCATGAATGTGAACCTGCTCAAAGCGGCGCGTGAATCGGGCATCAAACGGATCGTCAACCCCATTTCCAACTGTGTATATCCCGCCAAAGCCACTTTATTCAAGGAAGAGGAGATATGGGACGGCCCGATGCACGAGTCAGTACTGGTGTATGGCTTTGTCAGAAAAGCATTTTGGGTCGGGTCGTGGGCCAACCACCGCCAATATGGCCTGGATATTGTAAATATAGTACTGTCGAACATGTACGGCCCCGAAGATCACTTTGAGGAAGAGCGTTCGCACGCCCTGGGCGCCCTGATCATGAAGTTTGTAGAAGCCAAAAGAAAGGACCTGCCCTTCGTGAATGTCTGGGGCTCGGGCAAACCCGTCAGGGAATGGATGCACGTCGACGACGGCGCCGAATCCATGATCCGCAGCATGGATATGCCGCCGACCGAAGATTTTGTCAATATCGGTATCGGCCAGGGCATTTCCGTCATTGAGATGTGCGAACTCATCAGGGAACTGAGCGGATACAAGGGAGAAATAAAACTCGACCCGACCAAACCCGACGGCGCCGCCTTCAAAACAGTCGACGGTACCAGAGGAGCACAACTACTCGGCTGGAAACCCTCCGTACCCTTCCGGGATGGCGTTGCACAGACCATTAAATGGTATGAAGAAAATCACTGATTATCAGAACAATATGTTTATTCACTACAAAATTGCCACTACCTGATGACGACGATTCAAAGCGCACCACTTGCGATCAACGGCGGAGATCCCGTTACAAAGAACCCTGTTCTTATTCATAAGCCCATGATCACCGACGAAGACATTCGGGCGGTGACGGAAGCCATGCAGTCTACCTTCGTCAGCGGAGACGGGCCTGCCTGCCGCGAATTTGAAAAACAAATGGCGGCTTACCTGGGTGTGAAACACGTATTGTTCCTCAACTCCTGCACCACGGCCCTCGATCTGGCTTTTATGATCAAGGATTTTCCGGCAGACAGCGAGGTGATCGTGCCCAATTTCACCTATACCAGCACGGCGCTGGGCCCGATTCTCAACAACCTGAAAGTTGTGCTGGCCGACGTAAGACCCGACAACGGCAACCTCGACGTGGCAAAACTGGAGTCGTACATCACGGCTAAAACCGTGGCCATCTGTCCTGTCGACTACGCCGGCAACCCGGCTGAAATGGACGAGATCAACGCCATCGCCCGCAAACACGGCCTCTATGTGGTGCAGGATTCGGCGCAGTCCATCGGGTCAAAATACAAGGGACGCTACACCGGCAACCAGGCGGATGTCAGCACCTTTTCCTTCCACGGCACCAAAAACATGACCACAGGCGAAGGCGGCGCCATTGTCACCGACAACGACGCTTTGGCCGACCGGATCAAGGTGATGCGGGAAAAGGGTACCGACAAATACTCTTTCCTTACCGACAACGTGACCCGCGGTTACTACGAGTACGTGGACAAGGGCAACAGTTATGTTCAGTCGAATATCAATGGCGCGATGGGTGTTACCCAACTCGCCAGACTGGAAAAGATGAACGCCTTGCGGCGCGAGATTGCCACCTTTTACCTCCGTGAACTCTCGGGCATTGAAAACCTCGACTTTCTGCAGGTCACCGAAGGCGCCGACACCAACTGGCACCTGTTCGGCATACTGGTACCGGCCGAGAAAAAATACTGGATCATGGATGCCCTGCGCGCAGAAGGCGTACTTTCCAATGTTCACTACACGCCGCTGCACCGCAACAAGTATTTCAAACAATACGGCACCGATGCCGACTTCCCAGGGTCCATGGAATTCTTCAACAGACTGCTGCGGATACCGATTTACCCGTCGCTCACCCACCACGAGCGGGAGCAGGTAGTGGAAGCGGTCAGAAAGGTATTTGCTCATCTCTGAATCCTTTAATACCCTTGAAATGAAAGTTTTACTCCTGGTGCCGAAGCGATATGGGTTTCACCATACCTTCAAAGAGTTGTTCACCCACATGGGCGGCGAGATTCAGACGATTGACTATCACCACCTTGTGAAGGGCTGGCAGGAAAAGGTCAATACCCAGATGTACCGGTTGCCCGACAAGTACCGGCTGAAGTGGGAAGGCTACTACTACGAGCGCATCAACAGGTTCTACAGGCAGGAATACGACCGCCTCAAGCCCGATCTGGTGTTTATTTACAACAATGAACTGATGGTTCCCGAAACCATCCAGCATTTCAAAAGGGGCGGTTCGAAAGTGGCGTTCTTTCTGGGCGATTGCCCTTATTACACCCCTACGAGCCGGCATTTCATGCCTATTCTGTTTCACGCCGACGCCATTTATACGTACGATTCTTTCTGGGTGGAGGCGTTAAAAAAACTGGGCATCAAAAACATCCATTATTTTTATCCCAACCTGCCGGTCCACCAGCATTTTGAAAAGCAACTGACGCCGGAGCGGCACAATGAACTGAAATCCGAAGTGTTGTATGTGGGTATGTGCTACAAGACGAACTGGGGGATAAAAAAGTCGAAGTTTTTGAGTTGTTTTACCGAATTTGACCTGCAGATCCACGGCGATCAATCGTGGGAGCGCTGGTTTGGCCATTACCCCGAACT
>CALMBD010000253.1 GCA_937861115.1 uncultured Bacteroidota bacterium
CAGTGTATTGCCAAAATCAAGGCTGTCGGTCCCGTTGATGATGTCGGTTCCCGGTACAGTCGAGCCTTCATACTGGTATTGATTCCTCGAAGAGAAGTAACTGGCGTTTTTCTTCCAGTTGATGCTGCCACCTGCGTTGAGTACAGCGGCATTGACACGCAGGTGTTCGGAAAGTTTAGCCTCCAGACCCAAGTCGAATGCGACGCCTGTATTTTGGGTCGATGGACTCTTGCCGAAAGAACTGGTCACAAAATCGAAGCCCAGACCCGCTGTATCGATGGCAGAGATGATCGAAGAGGAATAAAAGGCGTAATCTGTTGTCAGTGTCAGTTGATATATATCCGGGTCGGTATAAACGCTCATAAGCCTGTGGTCCTCATCCGTTCGAAGCGCGCTGATCCCGGTAAGGAATTTGACGCGGGCACCAAGGGTAAGGTTTGCAATGCGTCTGGAAACGCCGACGCTCCACTCCTGCCAGTCGAATATATTGGTTTGCGGCCCGATAACCAGGGTATCGCCGATATATGGAGCATTCCCGTTCCATATCACTTCTGCAAGCGATTTCGGATAATTGACCCATCCGTTCAGATGGATGGCATGACCGATCTGAAAGCCCCATTTTTCGTTGCGCGAGCGTATGCCCAGGGAGAATGTTTCGATGCGCTGATCGAAATAAACATCATTTTCAGGCTCGAGTTTACCGATAGCATTGTCGAGATCGATAATGGTCCGGTCGCCGCTGCGCCGGAAAATGTCATTGTAGGTGATATCGCCGGAGTGTGCGAAATCAATGGAATAGGCCGGAAGCCCGATGGCAATACGTTTTCCCTCCGGGAATAAGGCGGGATTCAGGCTGTTGCTGTGCCAAAGGTCGGTCAGCGAATGAAGCATGAGTTCCTGTTGCGCCTGCGCACTGACCGCAAACAGCAGGCAGATCAGGATATTTTTATATTTGAGCAGCATTGGTTGCGAAGAAGAATTTGATGAAAAGAATGCGATCCACTATAGCCGGGTTCTCACCTTTAGCCCCATTTTTACCGTCGTCTTGTCGGTAGCCAGCAGTTTCACCGGGATATTGCCGTCTTGTGCCGTGGTAAAGGCTGTTTTCAGGAAGGCTTTTGTCGCCGTTCGAACGCGCTCAAAACGCGCGGCAGTCATGGGGACAAAGTGCTCTGTACGGGTTATGCCGTTGGCAACACCCTCGCTATTGATGGGAGCCGACCGGATGACCAGTTGTTCGCCGCCCGAAAAAAGGGAGTCTATGGCAACGCCCGCATCATCCAGGAAATACATCTGCAGGGTTGTCGAAACAGGTGTGGCGTTTTCTGTGACCAGTTTAAACTCCACCTCTTCAATTTTCGTCGTATCGAGATTGTCAAACTCCCCAAAACTGAGGTCGAGCGTCTGGTCTGCGCCGAAGTTGCGGGCAGCGCCTTCAAGCAACAGTTCCACCCGCATAGCCAGGCTGATAACACTGCTGTCGGTCAGAAATCCGGTGATAGTGGGGTCATTCAAGGCATTGGAAATACCGCCTACCTCATAGATAAGCCGTTTGGGCTGGCTGTTAAAAATAGTGGCAATATTGGAATTGGTTTCATCCAGGTAGACATCCGTGTACTTGGTCTGCCCGATTTCACCCGCAGCAAACGAGGGATAGTTGAAATCTATCACACTGTCGGGGAAAACGGAACTAACAAGCGGAATTTCATTGTCGTCTTTCCCGATAAAACTCAGGTACTTGATCTTTCCCCGTGTCGGGAATCCCCATGAGTTGGCTATCCGCATCGTGACCTTCGGGTTCCTGATCTGCACATCACCGACAAGGTTTGTCTGGTTGATATTGATCTCGATGGTGTCTTTTATGAGATCATATTGTTGATAACCCCAGAAGCCTTCCAGGTAACTGAACTGGAGGTTTTCAAAGGAAACAAAAATGCCCGGGAAGCCGGGGATCGACTCGACCTTCACACGCTCGCCATTGGGCTTGTAGGCTTCGTAAATAAATTCGAGGGTGTTGTCATCCGATTGCAGTATGTACCCGCTAACGTTGATTGGCGGGGAAGTCAGCGGAATATTCGGATAGGCTACAAACGGGAACATAAAAACCTCCCCGTTCTTTGTCATCTGTGGTATGCGCAACTTCCCCGTCAGGGTATCAGGAGAACCGTTGATGATCGTTATCCCGATGTTGCCCTGGGTAAGGTCGGCCCTGAAGATTGTCACGCCTTCGATGGTATCGATCGGCGAGCTGGACACGGTATCCAGCAACGGAAACAGGCCTCCGGCAAAATCCTCAAAAATATCGGTTGCCGGTTTTTCCACAACATCCCCGGTATAGTAGAGGGTCATGGTATTGTCGGGATTGATCAACAGGGTATCGCCCGAAAGGGTGTCGTTGAGGACTTTATACATCAGGTCCTTTAACTCCAGGGTGGTGGAAAACAGCGGGAAGGCAAACTCGGCAGTATGATCGCCCAGTCCGGTGTCTTCAAAATCGGTTTTGTTGCAGGCAGAATAACAAACGCCGGCAAGGATAATTGCCGGCATGAAAAAACGCATCAGCTTTTGGTATTGCATCAGAGGAGTAATTGTTAGGTGAACAGCAGATTACTAACGCAGGCAGGCGGTACAAAGGTGTAAAACCCGGCAGAACGCTTTCCCTGCCGGCCGGACGAAAGTACGGGTTTGGCCTGAATTGGCGCAAACCCGTATCTGAATCGCTGGGGTGACCCGGTATTTGTCAGAAACTAAAGCCAACGGATACCTGGACCGCAAAGTTTTTGTCTTTATCGTCCCGGTAAATCGATGTGCCGTCGGCATTGATCCGGGCTTTTGAAAGATCGGCTGTATTGTTCGTGACATCTGCCAGGCCGTACTGCAGCCGGATACCGGCGTACAAGGTACTGCTCAGGTAGTAGGAAAACCCGCCGATCAGGCCATAATCGAGTCCGTTGAAGATTTTTCCCCGGTCCTCGGTGTAGTCGAAATAGGCGCCCAGTGTTTTAGGCAATTCAACGTCGCGTGTACCCAGTTCGGCAATCACCTTTGCCGAACCTTCACCAGCCCCCGGGTCATCCTTGCGGTAATTGTAGTTGAGGTTGAACACGAGTTCCTCTTTATTCGTTTCCTTGTCTTTTATTTGAAATTGCTGCGGCGGCGCCGTTTTGCCTGAATACCGGAGCGAGCCGTCGCCGACCGAGCCGATCAGGAAGCCGACATAGCCGCCTGCTGAAAACTCAAAGTCGCCCCAGCGCGCTACGCCAAGTACGGGAATATCCAGATAGGAGTTGTTGATATTGACCAGGTAGCGCGAACTCCCGTAACTGAGTGTGGTGCCTCCGTCGTAACGAAAAACGCGGTAAGACTGACCGTCAAAAGTGTATTTCGCCCCTTTTTTGGAGTACAGCAGTTCTCCGCGCAGACCGAAATTGTCCGTAAACTTGTAGGTAAATGTTGCACCGATATGAAATCCGGTCACATTCTTCCAGGTTTCAAGGTCAGCACCCATGTCGTCGACTTCAGAGGGGCCGGTAAAATGGGCGATACTTAATCCGGTCTTGAAACCATAGCGGAGTTGGGCATTTGCAGCAAAAAACATCGTAACGAACAGGAGCACTAAAGAGTATTGTAACTTCATCATCAGTATTTTGTGTTCAAGTAGTAAAAATTGTGCGGCAAAAATACAGGATTCCTCAGGTGTTTGAATCACTGTTAATGAAAGACGGGACTTTTATACCTTTGTCCCCGAATTGGCTGCATAACGCGCGCTACCGCCGAACTGCTGCCCTGTACCTTACTTATCGAGCACTTATCTATGAAAGACTGGCCGCTTTGGGAAATCTTTATCCGGTCCAAACAAGGACTCAGCCACAAGCACGTTGGCAGCCTCCACGCTTCCGATGCACAGATGGCCATTGAGAACGCCCGGGATGTTTACTGCCGCCGCAACGAAGGTATCAGCATCTGGGTCGTGGAATCTGCCCATATTCACGCTTCTACCGAGGATCCCGAAGCGTTTTTTGATCCTTCCAACGATAAGGTGTACCGGCACCCCACTTTCTACGACCTCCCCGACGAAGTAAAACACATGTAATTCTGCGCATGAACGACCACTTTAATTACCTGCTCCAACTCGGCGACAATGCACTTATCCTCTCCCAACGGCTGGGCGAGTGGTGCGGCCACGGCCCCGTGCTGGAACAGGATATTGCCATGACCAATATTGCGCTGGACCTGCTCGGCCAGGCGCGTATGCTGCTCAGTTACGCAGGCGAACTCGAAGGAGCCGGACATTCGGAAGACGACCTCGCGTATTTCCGCGATGCGCACCAGTTCCACAATGTATTGCTCGTCGAACAACCCAATACCGACTGGGCTTACACCATTGTCCGCCAGTTTTTCTTTGACACTTTTCAGTATTTCAACTACCAGGCACTGCTGAAGAGCCGCGATGAACGCCTGTCTGCCATCGCCGAAAAAGCGCTCAAGGAGGTCACCTATCACCTCCGGTTCTCCTCAGAATGGATGGTAAGGCTCGGTGACGGGACAGAAGTCAGCCATAAAAAGATGCAAACGGCACTGGATGATCTCTGGATGTTTTCAGGAGAACTGATCAGGCCTAACGACACGGAACGCCGTATGTCTGAAGCAGGAATTGCCGCCGACCTGTCTGCTATCGCTCCGCTCTGGCGGGCAAAGGTTGCCGCTACGCTGGAGGAAGCGACGCTTTCCCAACCCGATAACGACTGGATGCAAAGCGGCGGGAAAGACGGGCGACACAGCGAACACCTCGGCTTTATGCTGGCAGAGATGCAACATATTCAGCGCACTTATCCGGGTCTGGAATGGTAGGTCTATTCTTTTACGGCTTTTTCAAGTAGCGTCAGACTTCCTTTTTCAGTATCCAAAGCGGCGTTTATGCCAAAAGGCAGGGTGGCCTGTAAGTCGACATGCCCGAACGGGATGCCGTAAATGACCGGTATACCCAGTCCGCCCAGTTTGTCGTTGAGGGTTTCTTCGAGCGACTGGGACGGCCCGTCCCCTTTGGGTTTACACCCCGAAAACACACCAAGGGCTATGCCCGCAGCACGCGAAAGGTCGGTTGCCTGGAGCAACTGGGTGAGCATGCGGTCGATGCGGTAAGGCTGTTCCCCCACATCCTCGATACAAACGATACGATCCCGGAAGGAAGGCATCCAGGGCGTTCCTGCCAGTGCCGCCAGCAGCGAAAGATTACCGCCCGTGAGTACTCCTTCCGCTGCGCCCGGCGCAATCAGGAATGGAACAAACTCGTCACCGGGCAATTCAGCCGTCTGGTCCGGCGTCGTGATGGCATATTCCGAAAGGGGCTCCATAAGGGCTGCCCTGAAATGCCGGAGTGTGGCATCAGGGAAGTTGGCTGCCGCCACAGGACCGTGAAAGGTAACCAGACCTGTTTTGTCGTGGATGGCCAGGTGCAATGCCGTAATGTCGCTGTATCCGATAAAAGGTTTCGGGTTGCGTTTGATCAGGTCGAAATCAATATGTGGCAGCAAGCGGGTGCAACCGTATCCGCCACGGATACACCAGATGGCATCAATTTCGGGATTTGCAAAAGCCTCGTGCAAATCGGCAAGCCGCTGTGTGTCGGTGCCGGCCAGGTAGCCGTTCTGTGCATACAGGTTTTTACCCTCCACCAGGGTGAAACCCAGGTTGGTGAAATTGGTCCGGGCGTTGGCCAGTTTTTCCTCCGAAAAGGAACTGGCGGGAGCGATCAGCGCCACGCGCGAGCCCTCCCGCAATCGGGCCGGTTTTATCACACGGGATTGGTCGTCAAACATCTTTTCCGCCATAACGAAGTTCGGAGACAGGCGGGAAGCCACTGCAGCCAGGCCCACCTGTTGAAAAAAGGTACGTCGTCGCACGTGTCCCGTTAAATTTTGATGAAGATATGTCGAACATACAGCCATCGGCAAATCAGCCAGCACAAAAGCATATAGCAAAGGGCAAAAAGCAGGGAACTGAACGCAGCACCTTCAACAGGCGCGAAAATGTTTTGGTATATCCATTGTTGGGCATTCATTTCATGCCCTTCCGCACCCCATGAAATGGCATATAGACTGATGACAAGCAGTTCGGAAAGCACATAGGCAAACAGAGGATTCGACCCGAAGGCCAGAAATAATCCCGGGCCATTGCGCCAGTTTCGTATATCAATAAACCACACGCTGACCGCCAGCAATACCATGGATATGCCGCCGGCATACAACACATATGAACTGGTCCAGAGTTTTTTGTTAATCGGGAAAAAAAGATCCCACGCCAGACCGGCAAAACCGCACATCAGGCCGAAAACCAGCAGGTCGCGTACCAGAATATCTTTTTGTTTGGAGTGAAAAGCCATCAACTCGCCACTCAGCCACCCCATGATGACCGTAACGATGGCAGGAAGCGTGCTCAGAACACCTTCAGGATCGAATGGGATACGCACCCCGGGCGCCACGGTTTCCCGGTACAAATGCCCCTCTCCGAAAAGCCAAAGGTCGAGCCGGAGCACGGCACTTCCTTCCGCACTATACGGATCACTGCCCGGCACACCGAAGAAGTACAGCAAGAACCAGTAAAGCAGCAGGATACCCACAGAAACCGCTACCAGCCATCTTCTGCTCAGGGTCAGGGCCAAAGCGGCTGCTATACCGTATCCCAGGGCAAGGCGCTGCAACACGCCCATGACACGCCAGGAGTCGAGGTCTTTCCAGAAAAACGGGAACTTGTTCATCAGCAGGCCGATCAGGAAAATCAAGACCGTTCTTCTCAGAATTTTTGATCCTATTGCCGGCGACCATTTGCGGTCGTATTTCCCAAACGAAAACCACATGGAAACCCCGATGATGAACATAAACGAGGGGAACACCAGGTCGGTAGGGGTACATCCGTGCCAGATGGCGTGTCGTAACGGCGCATACACGTGATCGCCTGTGCCGGGCGTATTCACGATGATCATAAAGGCGATAGTAAGGCCGCGATAAAAATCTACAGACAGATAACGGGGAGAAGTGACTGATTCAGCCATAATCAAAGCGGTTAAATTGCGAACCGCTAAAAGTAATGGTTTTGATGTATCGCTGTTTTGATGACCGTCAACTTTTCATCAGCCCCCCGGAACAGGCCGGGCAAATACCCCTAAATCCTGATAAATATTTTCCTGACATATAGCCATCGGCATACCAGCCAGCAAAAAAGCATGAAAAACAGGGCAAACAGAAATGACCCGAACTCGGCGCCTTCAATCGGCTTGAACACGGTTTTGTATATCCACCAGTTGGCATCGCGGTGCACATCACCCTCCATCCATTCGATGGTACACAACACTTGCGCCAGGGCTTCTGAAAAAACGAAAGCAAATAAGGGGTTGGCGCCAAACACCCTGAAAAAGCCGGTTCCATAACGCCAGCCGCGCACATCGATCACCCAGACGATAAAAGCCATCAGGATCATGGATATGCCGCCGGTATAGAGTACGTACGAACTGGTCCAGAGTTTTTTGTTGATGGGATAGACAACATCCCAGAGCAGGCCGACCGTGCCGCATATGACGCCGAACAGCAACAGATCGCGAATGAGCCGTTCCTTTTGCGCCGACCGCGATTGAAGCAACTTGCCGCAGAGCCATCCAAAAACCACCGTAACGATGGAAGGCACGGTGCTCAACAGTCCCATCGAATCAAAATGGTATCCCTTGCGCAGAAAAATATGTTTGCTGCCATATAGCAAATGCTCGATGCCGTTCATGGCATCGGCTTCCAGACCATAAAGCCAGGCATCGAACCTCAACAGTAAATTGGTATCGACACCAAACGGGTCGCCGCCCGGTGCAGCAAACGCAACCATCAGCCCCCAGTACAACAACAGGATGCCTGTTGATACAACAATCAGGGCACGCCAGCGCAGAGAAAGCACCAAAAACGAGGCCAGGCAATAGGCCAGTGCAATGCGCTGAAGCACCCCCATGACGTGCCAGTGGTCCAGGTTTTTCCAAAATACCGGAAACTTGTTCAGCAACATCCCGATGATGAACATCAGCACAGTACGCTTCAATATCTTTTTTGCGGCATCAGGCGTCAGCTTTCGATTATATTTGCCAAAGGAGAACCACATGGCTATGCCAATGATAAACAGGAAGGACGGAAAAACAACATCGGTAATGGTACATCCGTGCCAATCCGCGTGGCGAAGCGGCATATAAACATAATCCCAGGTGCCGGGTGTGTTCACAATGATCATGAACGCCACGGTCAGTCCGCGAAAAAAATCTATGGATAAATATCGTGTGGATGAAGAAGCTGAGTTCTGTGTAGCAAAACTTTTGAGCTGTTCGCCCGTTATGGATCGCATGGCCGGTTTAGAAATGTTGTAGTTAACTATTCATCAATTAAAAGCGTTCTGCCCAATCGGCAGAATACCAGATTTACCCATGCTTTTTGTAATTGGTACACGGGTGCAATTTCGCTATACGGGGGAAAGCGGAGTGATCACAGCACTGCTTGACGAAGGCTTATGGCAGGTAAAACTCGACAGCGATCCGGATCTGGAAATACCTGCTTTTGAAGAGGATTTAATGCGTCTGGACGAGCCTGACGCCGCCCTTCCCAAGCCAAAATTTATGCCAAATAATATCGAAAAGAAAACGGACCCGCCGCCGCGAAGAAGCCTTTCCGCCACTTACCATATCCTGAAACCCAAGGGTTTACAACTTGCCTTCGAACCAATGCCCGGCCGCGACGGGACTATAACCAGATATAAGGCCTGGCTCATCAACGATACCCTGGAGGAACTGCTGATTGAAATAGATTTATATACGGCAAACAGGGACGTAATTGTGCTCGACGATAAAATAACCGCCGCCAGCGCCCTGGAGCTAGGCGATCTGCTTTATGATGACCTGAATGAAAGTCCCGAGGTTTCCATTTCCGTACAGCGCATCACCACCGAGGGGTTAGGCAAGCCCCTTGAACTTGTCATGAAAATCCGCCCCAAACAATTCTTCAACAGCCTGCAGTCCGTTCCAATCCTCAATATGCCGGCGCATTGTTTTCTGTTGTTCAGTTCTTTCGAAGAAAAAAAAGAGCCGGAAAAAGAAGACCTGAAGGACTATACCAAACAAAAGGCGCGAAAACAGCATCCTGAACGCAACCAGAATTCTGTAGCCTTCAGCGCCTTTAATATAGAGGAATTTGCCACGTTTGTACCTGAAATTGACCTGCACATCGGAAACCTGATGAATGGCAATGCCCGACTTGACAAGGGTGAAATATTGCGCATTCAGATGCTCCATTTCGGCAAATTTATGGATAAAGCCATCCGCCTTGGCGTGCCCCGGGTATTTATCATTCACGGCGTGGGCGAAGGCAAACTCCGTGAGACTATTGCTGCGAGGCTGCGCGACTACAGGGAGGTAGCGAAATTCAAGAACGAATTTCATCCCAAATACGGATACGGTGCAACGGAAGTAATTTTCCATTGAAAGAAAGAAGGGCAACAAAAAAACAAGAGGGGTTTGGTCGATGACCAAACCCCTCTTGTTTATACTTTCCAATGGAAGCAATTAATACTGCCAGAGATCGTGTTCGAAGTTGAAAATCTCGTTTTTGATCTTTTCAGACTCCATCAACAGGTCAACACCGGAGAGGTATTCTTCCAGTTTCCGGTCGTACACGTTCGATTCTTTGTAAATGTAGCTGGCAAAATAGCGCATCTCAAAGAGGTCTTCCCAGGAAATGGTCGCATTGGTATTACCGCCCATCGTAAATACGCGGTGGCGGGCGAACAATTCACGGGCCTGTGGATAGTAAACCCAGAACATAGGCTTCTCAAAACGGAAGTTGCCTTCGTTGTCTTTAACGTCAATTAACGGCGCAATACCGAGGATACGTACCTGAAGCGTGGACGTCTCCTTATCGAAGAACCATACCTCTTTGATACGGAAACGCTTGACGTCTTCCCAGTTGATATCGTTGCGGACGATCTGTACTTTTTCCTCGTATGTTTCCGGGTCAAAAGTCACTACCGTATCGGTTTTGGACAGCATGGAGAGCACATCATCGGTGCTCATACGCTTATTGAATTTGTCCGTACCGTCGATGGCATATACCGGAAGGTCGCCTTTTGTAGCGGCATCGGAGAGCAGTTTGAAGAACGGCTCTTCCGGATAAGCGAACGGGAGGTTCATTTTTTCGCGCACATCGATAATACGCCAGATGCGTTTTTCCCAAAAGATATCGCTTTCACGAATAGGCTGATAGGCCAATACGCGGCGTTCCGTCATAATGTCTTTTTTAACGACATCATCCAATGGAGCATCGCTTGGCTCCTCATCATAAATTTCTTCTGATTTGATCTCAATTTGTTCGGGGTCTTGCGCGAGCAGCATGGTTCCAGCGTAGAAAAACATGAGCAGGCACAAGCAAGTCCATTTGATAGATGTTTGCATAACAGCGCGCAATGGTTGATTAGCAGATGTGTGTTTAGCAGTTTTGCTGAAAAGGCTTCAGCCGGGTTATACAACGCCGGCTGAAGCACTTTATTTTTGGTTTATCTGATCTTATATGCCAGGCCGCCAATATTACGCGCAGCGGGGTCTCCCGGGCATTTGCATTTGATGTCGTCGAAGAAATAGCTGTCGCCGGGTTTGGCTTTGCTGATCAATTCGCCTACATCACCACTCCACCTGGCGCCTGCGTTCTGGCGCCCGATCGGGTCCTGACGCTTGGGCAGGTAAGTTGCTTCAAAACCGACGATATCGCATTTTGCATCGAAGTCAAAGTTTTCGAGGATTGCGGCAATACCGCCCTGAGCCTTGAATTCGCCGTTACCCATCGAACCGCTGCGGTGTTTGGCACCAAGCATCGGAACCGGGTCCGGAATACGTTTTACACGATATTTAAAGGTCGTGGAAGCGCCGCCACCGGAAACGGTGAGGCTGGCTTCGCCCGGCGTAGTTCCGGTGACGATAAAGTGACCGCCGCCTTTGTTGGCAATGCTTACCCCGGAAGGCGTAACCTTAACTTCGTTGGAAGATACACCAGCGGCAGAAACCGAAATCGGATTTTCAACACCGATATAGAATACGTTCATTTTGTCGAGCGAAACGGCAACCGAGCGCTCGCCAACCTCGTACAGAAACTCTTTCTGGTACGTTTTGGTGTCTTTGGTGAGCGGGTTGACAACGTTGATGACAACATTGAACTTCTTCTCACCCAGACCTTCTGCTCCTGCAGTGTAGTGTGCCTTACCGGCCTGAACAGGAAGTCCGTTGCCGTTAACGCTGATACGAATGTTGTCTGCCTGGGTGCTGTATGCGCCAAGGAAGATATCGGCTTCGTACTTTTCACCGCGGATGAGGTAGCTCTTTGCAGCAGAAACAACCGGCTCATAAGAGTCAAAGCGAATTTCATCTTCGCCGCTCACTTTTTTCACGCAGTAGTTCAATACGGCTGATGCAGAAGATTTTACGTCGCTTTGCAGTTTACCGAGGATCGGGAAACAAGCGGCAACGGGCATTTGTTTGAACTTGAGTTCTGCCCAGTTCTTCATCTTTGTATTGGCCGGCAGCTTTTCAATATCAAGCGGCATGGCAGCAGATGTCGCCTCGTCATTGTCGGCAAGTGCGAGCAACTGTTTGCGGGTTTCGATGATTTTGTCTTCGATCTCCTTGCCCAATCCTTCATTAATGAACAAATTCGTGGTTACGTCTTTGTTACGGATATCTTTCGGAATGGTCGGATCATTGGTCGAAGGGCCTTTTGCTATGTCGAACAGTTTGGAACGAACGCCATCGATGTATTTCACGAAATCCTGTGAGATACGTTGTGCTTCCATTGCGTTGTTCTTGTACTTTTCATTCTCCGGCTTATTATAGGCCTCCGCTACTTTGGCTATGCTTTCCGTCAGTCTCGCATTGGATTTTTCAACAATTTCCCGGCTGCCCAAGAGCCCCCGGTCGAGAGAAAAGAAAGCATTCATTACCTCAGCAGACACGTTGAGTGCCAAAAGCGCGGTCAACACCAGATACATCAGGTTGATCATCAGTTGCCGCGGCTCCTTTGGTATTGACATAAGTCTTTAATTTTGATGTGTGATTGGATGTGGATACCAAATTGATCGCAAAAATTACTGACGACCGATGTTGGACATTGCAGCCAGCATGTTGCCGTAAACAGTGTTCAAAGAACCGAGGTTCTTGTTCAGGGCAGTCAACTGATCTTTGTACGACTTCACGTCTTCAGCCGATTTGGCCATGTCAGACATGGCTTCGTTCATCTTCGTGTAGAAGTTGCTCATAGACTTGATCTGCTCCGAAGTGCCGGAGAAGTCAACTTCCTGCAGCGATTTCAGCGCACCCATGCTTTTCGACATGGATTGCAGTTCGGTCAACATGCCACCCAACTGACGCTCTACTACATCACCGTGCAGCGGTGCAACTTCGGGCTGGTTGGTTGGGCCTGCCGTCAGAGGTTGCAGCCGGGCATTGTAATCATCGAGGCCCGGATACAGTTTATCCCAATAGTAATCGGGCTCTGGCCCGATGACGCCAAGGAAAAGGAAGATGATCGCCTCGGTGGAAAGACCCACGATCAGGAATTCAGAAGCGTACGGAAAGCTTTCGAGTTTGAACAGCGCGCCCAGAAGAACGATCGCGGCACCTACGCCGATAAGCAGGTTTTTGAAGTACTTGAAAGACTTGGTCTTGACGAAACTCATTGTTTTTAAACTTTTAGCAGTTTACAAAAAGGTTAATCCTTAGAAATTTGTTATCGCGTTGTTAATGGTGTCGCAAAAGTAGTAATAGCCTGCAAACTTATTCGATGAAAAAATCGAATAAATAAAGGGGTATCTATCTGAATTGTCCGCAAGTGGCAAACACCCGGATAGACTTGTTAATTGTGCCGGCCTGTGTAAGATGTTCTGGAACAAGGGCGAAGACGGAATACCGTCGGAGAATAACTGTTTGAAACAAAAGGCAAAACGCAAGAAAGAGCACGAAAATTATATGTTTGGCAAATTTTTCTTGCGTTTTGCCTTTTTTATTCAACCCTTTAATTAAAAGTCGTTGATCGAACGACCGAGGAAAGTGAGTACGGAGCGGAATCCAATGTAACATTTGGTCGTATCCTGGTATTCCCAGGAACGGGTACCGGTCTGCATAAAGAATGCAACGTCTTTCCACGAACCGCCGCGAATTACCTTACGCTTGTCGGTAGGACTGTCTTCGTCTTTGGCATCGTAACGAATATCGGGGTTCAGATCGTGAATAAAGGAGTAAGCATTCTCATAGTATGCCGTTTCAGTCCATTCAGCCACGTTACCTGCCATGCAATACAAACCGTAGTCGTTGGGGTAGTATGCATCGGCTTTTACCGTGTACAGACCGCCGTCTTCGGGGTAGTTACCGCGACCGGGTTTGAAGTTGGCCAGCAGGCAACCTTTGGCGTTGCGCGTGTAGTAAGCACCCCAGGGGTACGGCGCTTCTGCACGACCGCCACGGGCTGCATATTCCCATTCATGCTCTGTCGGCAGACGGAAGTCTTCCGTATTGACTTCGCTTTCAGAGTACATATCCCATACCTTGCTGCGCCAGTAGCAGAATGCTTTCGACATTTTCCAGTTTACACCGACGACGGGATAATCGTCAAAAGCGGGGTGCCAGAAATAGTTACGGGTCATCGGTTCATTATAAGAATAGGCGTAATCGCGTATCCAGCATAATGTATCGGGATAAACCTTGATTTTTTCCTTGTGAATGTGGCTGGTACGATTGCTGTTGCGGTCGTGGGCAGCACGCTGCCAGTCGTACCACTGGTATTCGAAAACCAGTTTGCTCACGTCGAGCTCCTTGCGGCCAGAGAAACGCTCGTTGCCCTGGTAGTACAGGTCTTCCAAAGCGCCGTCTTCGTCCTCATCCCAGGCTATTTCCTGCTCCCAGTCGATCATTTGCTTGTCGCTGGTATTGCCTTCATCTTCAACGTAGTGTTGAAGCGCTTCGTGTGCCAGCGAGTCGGAAACCCACTTGACGAACTGGCGGTATTCGTTGTTGGTTATTTCAGTGTCGTCCATGAAGAAGCCCTGAATAGAGATCGACTTCGGACGGGAAACCAATTGTTTACTAAGGTCTTCATCGCCTGTACCAACGTGAAGCGTACCGGAAGGGACGTAGACCATACCATAGGGATTAATCCCCTTCCAACTCGGACGGTCGGTTACGCCAATTAGCTGACCGCTCTCTTTGCGGCCGCATGAAGCGGCAGCTGCCGCAATGATGAGAAAGAGCAGAAGTGATTTCTGTAGTTTTTTCATGTTAACACCCGTGTTATCCAAATAAATTGTTCGGTTTGGAAAAAGTGGTCGTAAAGATAGAGGATTAAATTCTTTGCAAAAAAGAATTCCAAATAAAATTGGTTGCCCGCAACTTTTCGCCCCTGACAAACGATTTTTTAACGCTTCATTGTATCCGAATCAGATTTTTTTAACGACCGGATATCCCCAATTATTCGCTGTCTTATTGGGTAAATACCTATTCCGTAACTGATTTTGTCGCCGGACTAGTGCCGAAAGATTTTTTTGTTTTCAGAGGAATCTGGGGTTGTAAATCACCGGGGGTAACTTGCCTGCACCTACCGGTCGGTTTAAACTGTACCGAAGCAACAATTCATGGCTTCCCCGGTTGGCAGATTTAAGTGCTGAAAGCGGAATATCAAAAGAATACCCCAGTGTGGTCTTTTCATTCAATTTAAAGCCCGCCATCACCACCGCCGCATCCTTGGCCATTTTGCCAAATCCCCTTAACGAAGCGCCGGCAAATATATTTTCATTCCATTGTAAAATGGATGAAATCTCTACTTGTGTCACAGTTAAGTCAGTTTTAGCCAAAACCGATGGTTTGATTGTCAAATGATCGCCGGCTTCGATATTATACGCGCTGAAAAAATAATAGTGCTGTACGGGCTCGATTTTGAGGGCATCCGCACCGGTAATGGTAAGCACAGGTGCAAATGCCGGCTGCATCGACAGGCCCGCCTGAAGTTTTCGGGTTTGGAGGAAAATACCCGCTTCAAAAAAAGGCGTACCTGCCTGTACTTTTCCTTCCGGTAAAAACTGGTCGTTATGGTTGAAATTCGGCGCTTCGTACACGCCATCCGGCGCACGGAGTTTTGCGCCATCGAGCGAGTATTGCATAAACCCGGCACTCAGTCCGATAGAAACGACAGAAGTGCGCCCTAACTCCAGTTGGTAATTGTAACTTACGGCAGCCTGCGTGGTGCGATGGGCGCCGATGGCATCGTTCTCCAGTTTTATCCCTACCCCACTGCTCAGAAAGTACAGTGGCAGATGCGCGTTGAGGTGCTGTGTTACCGGCGCTCCCTGCAGGTTTGACCACTGTTGCCGGTAAACGCCGGTGGCGACAAGCGTGTTTTCCAAACCGGCATAGGCGGGATTGACGGCGAATGGGTTCAGGGCATACATGCTGTACTGAGGCGTCTGTTGGGCGAACAAACTGGCAGCACATAATAATAATATAGGTGTAAAGTAGTGTTTCATGCTCAGGTACCGCTTGTGTTTGGCCAGCGCAGTGAAAAGCCGGGTATACAAAACAACGCTTCGGGAGGTGAAAGTATACAATCCGGTGGAGAAATAATTTTTTTTGTCCAGCAGATATGGAACGTCGGTATCCCGAAGACAAACATTCTAATTTTCAACGACCGCCTCCCGGAATGCCTCTATTCCAACCACCGGGCGCTGACAGGTAAAATTGCGGCAAACATAGATCAAGGCGTCCGGCGCTCCTGTTTTATCAGCCAAAAGGGGTATTGCCGATCCGGTATCCGGCGCAGCGGCAATTACCTTGTTAGGCAAAAATATACGCTGGAGAGCCGTTGCCTTTTCCGTTGCATTCCCGCCGACCACTGCGATTTCGTGCAGGGGCCAAACCTCGTTAAGGGCTGCAGTAGCCCAACGCTCGAAAGAAAGTGGATATCGTTCCAGTGTATCGCGCATGATAAGCAACATACCGGTGGCTGTTTCGCGCCATTCGCTTCGGTCGAGCAGTATCCCGAGGCGCTGCAGGTTGTGCACCATGGTGCTGTTGCCGGATGGTGTTGCATTGTCGTACAAATCCCGCTTCCGCAGGATCACGTCGGCCTGTTGCGCGCCGGTAAAAAAGAACATGCCGCTTTCCGTATCGTAAAAATGGCGCATAACGAGTTCCGTATACATGCCCGCCAGTTGCAGGTAGCGCTCTTCAAATGTGATCTGGTATACATCCGTCAGCGCAGCGATCAAAAAAGCATAGTCATCGAGAAATGCATCGTACTGGGCACGGTCGTTTTTCCAGGAATGGCGAAGGAAGGCCGTGTTGTTCGCCATTTCGTCATTGGTCGGGGATCGGGACGAAAATTTTGCCAGCAGGAATTCGATGTTTCGAATGGCCGCAGTACGGTATCGCTCATGACCGAGTGCGGTGTAGGCCGCAGCAAATGCAGATGCCATCAGGGCGTTCCAGTCGAGCAACACCTTGTCGTCGAGACCGGGCCATACGCGGCCGGAGCGCACCGCATACAGTTTTTCACGGCAGGATTTCAGTCGTTGCTTCAGTTCTCCTACCGGCAATTTATTCGCTTCGGCAAATGCATCATAACCCACCGGACGCCAGAGGATATTTTTCCCTTCCCAGTTGCCTTCCTCCGTCACACCGTAAAAAGCGCAAAAAAGGCCGGACTCCGCTCCCAGCACCTTTTCGATTTCGGATTTATCCCAAACGTAGAACTTGCCCTCTACGCCCTCTGAATCGGCATCCTGGGCAGAGTAGAAGCCTCCTTCGGGATGGGTCATTTCCCGTAAAACAAACTCCAGTGTTTCTTCAATTGTCTCCCGGATGACGGTGGACGGGAGACGGTGGACGGTGGACGGTGGACGGTGGACGGTGGACGGGAGACGGTGGACGGGAGACGGTAGACGGTGGATGGTAGACGGCGGACGGTGGACGGTGGACGATTCATCGGTACCTGACAGGGAGGGTTCCCTGTTGCTATCCCCTTCGGCTTGTTTTCTATTTGTCTCAAGCAATCCACTCCCGTCCACCGTCCACCGTCTCCCGTCCACCGTCTCCCGTCTACCGTCTACCGTCCACCGTCCACCGTCCACCGTTAACTTATAGGCTTCGGAAAGCACGGAAACGAGCAGGGCATTGTCGTACAACATTTTTTCAAAATGCGGTACCAGCCACTCGCGGTCGGTCGCATAACGCGCAAACCCGCCGCCAATCTGGTCGTAAATGCCACCGTGGATCATTTTCTCCAGGGAAAACAGTGCGTGTTCAAGTGCCTCAGGGTTACCGGTGAAGTAATGGTAGTTCAGCAGATATTGAATCGCCATGGTAGACGGGAATTTCGGCGCGCCGCCAAATCCGCCTTCGACGCGGTCGAAACGTTCCCGCATCTGGTAGTAAATAGTTTCGGGGTTCACGGGTTTCGGGGCTTCGGAACTCAAGGGGTTCAGGGCTTCAGGCGGTGCGATAAAAACCGCGTCGTTGCGACGGATGTGGTGGAGCAGTTTTTCTGCCTGATCGAGCGCAACATCGCGTTTGGTTTCCCAGATGGAGTGGAGGTGCTGGAGCAATTGAAGCCACGAAGGGCGGTTGTGGGCAGGTCGGGGCGGAAAGTAGGTGCCTGCGTAAAAGGGCTTGCCTTCGGGAGTAAGGAAGCAGTTGAGCGGCCAGCCGCCACCGCCGGTAAGTATCTGACAGGCCTCCATATAAATACCGTCCACATCGGGCCGTTCTTCCCGGTCCACCTTGATGTTGATGAAGTTTTCGTTCATGAACGCCGCAACATCCTCGTTTTCAAAGGATTCACGCTCCATCACATGACACCAGTGGCAGGTGGAATATCCGATGCTGACCAGGATTGGCTTCTGTTCCCGTTTTGCCCGTTCAAAGGCTTCGGGCTTCCAGGCGTACCAGTCTACCGGGTTGTGGGCATGCTGCAGGAGGTAGGGAGATGTTTCGTGTTGGAGGTGGTTCATCATATCCAGAGATAACTGACTTTCGTATACAACAGGTAAAAACAAATGATGGTTTTACTACTCCACAACTAAACACCCACCTAGCAATTGCACCACTTCCTTATTCGGGCCATTACATACAAGGAGTGCATCGTGGAGCACCTCAAACTTCAAAACAAACCCCGGTTAAAGACAAAACACCCGGCTCACAGTTTGCCTGCAAGCCGGGTGCGTTGGTCTAATCCGAAAAAACCGCGATCACTCCTCTACCAATTCAAAATCGGTACGACGGTTTTTCCGGCGGCCTTCTTCCGTACTGTTATCCTCAACAGGTTTGTCCGGTCCGTTGCCAATCGCGATAAACCGGCTGCGCGGCATACCGTATTCCTTGACGAGGTAGTCAATGACCGATTGTGCACGTTTTTTGGAAAGCGCAACGTTGGACGCAGCATTGCCCACGTTGTCAGTATTACCCTCCACGCGCACACGACTGTTGGCGAATGCCTTGGCTATGGGCACCATTTCGTTGTCGACGATGTACTTGGCGTTCTCATCCAGCTGGAACTCACCAGACCGGAAAGAAATACTCACGCGCTTGGTGGCAACGGCCTCCCGGCTTTTGGCTTCTTTGTCGGAGATGCTGGCGAAAGCCTTTTGCCCTTCGGCAGCGTGTTCATTGCCGCTCAGCGAGGAGCGTTCGACAGCGCCGAAATAGGCAGCCCTCGACCAGACAGGTACTTCGTCACTGCTTTTCAGCACGCCGGCACTGCGGTATTCCTTGGTCATGCGGCTGTAGAGTTCCTCGCCGGTCACACCTTTGTAATCACTGCGGTTGAGGCCGAAAAAGTTGCGGTTGTCGCCGTGGGTACACAGGCGCACATTGTCGATGGCTTTAATCGCATCATCTTTGGTAAATCCGTCGAAGGCATCAGCCAGTATCTGGGCAGCCTCCTGTTTGGCAGACGGGCTGCGGTTGATCTCGGCAGCGCCTTTCATCCAGCCTTCGTAGAGTTGCTGCACCCGTTCGCGGTTGGCTTCCACCCATTTCCGTTTGGCGATGAATACGTCGGCTATAATGTTGGAAGCATTCCGCGTACTTTGCAGGACACGCGCACCGGGTACTTTTTGCACACATTCTTCGTCGAAGGGCGACCAGACCACGGCGGCGTCCACGTTATTCGCTTTGAAGGCATCTGCGGCCTCAATCGGAGAGGGCACGCCGACCACTTCCACATCGCCGGTGGTCATGCCGGCCGCGCTGAGCAGCCAGATGAGGAAGGAGTGTGAAGGAGACAGCTCTGCAACGGCAATTTTTTTACCACGCAGGTCGCCCACCGATCCTATGCCGCGGCGCACCACTATGGCGTCGCCGCCGCGCGACCAGTCGGCCTGGAAAACAACCACCGGGTCGTAGGCAGCGAGTCCGGGCATTTCCGTCGGCAAAGCATCAATGGTGGCCCAGAGCAGCTGCACCTCGTCATTTTTCCACGCGTTGCGGCTTGCGGTTGGGTCGTCGAGGATTTTGAATTCCACGTTGAATCCGTAGTCTTTAAAGAAGCGGCTGTCCGAATTTGGCTTGAAGCCTTTATTCCAGTATTGGCCGCCTGCATAACCGCCCCAGGTCACTACGCCGACGTTGATATCGCCTGAAGCAGAACCTTCGTCCGCGGTTTTTGCTTTTTCAATGAGTTCCTTGCCGGCCTCGGTATTGTTCATAAAATACCGGCCGATGAAAAATACACCTCCCACGATGAGGAGGGTTATGAGAAATTTGGAAAATGAAGTTAAACGAGCCATAGCGTTTGAAGTTTGAAGTTGGGGAATTCGGGGGTTGAAGTAAGGCGTTGCACATTACACTATACTTCAAAGTACATTTTACTGTTCAAAAAAATTGTCATACTGGTTGCCGCCGCGATCTGCCTTTGCAGGCGTATGGACGGGCGCATTCAGGTCGAGCACTTCGGTCGGGTTATTGGCTTTGGCGATCAGTTTGCTTTTTTCGCCACCGAGCAGGAAGGACACGCCTTCTTTTTCCCATTTTTCCAGCATGGCCAGGCCCTCTTCTTCGAATACACCGTTCTGGAGGTCTATGCCGTCCATAAAGTTTTTAGACATATCCATGAAGCGCTCCATTTCACCTACTTTCTGTCCCACATCCTCGGCCATGGCTTCCAGGGCCATGTCGTACATGTACTTTTTGTCAGAGTTGCCGCTCAGGATGGCCTGCGCCGAGCGAATGGCGCTGTGGCTGGCCTTGATGGCCTTGTATTCTTGTTCTTTTACCACCACCTGATCGGACAGGTCTTCCAGCATGATCTCGGAGTTTTCGTACATTTTTGTCAACACGCGGTAGAGCACTTCCATGCGTTTGTACAGGTCTTCGAGTTTCATATTGGACTCCTGCAGCCGCCCTGCCTTGCGCGCTTTCAGCACCATGATAGATTCCTTGCCGGTTTCTTTGGCTTTGCTGGCCAGTCCGAGGTTGTTCTGGATATCGCGCTGGTTTTGCTTGATCATCTCGCCCAGTTTGTACATCTGGCCCTTCAGACTGCTGATCTGGGTATTCATCTTGCCCAGATTATCTTTCAGGTCCTCGATATAACTTTTCAGGATACCGATGGGATCGAGCTGTACAAACATACCCGTGATCCAGCGCATGACAGACTTGTACATGTACCAGATGAGGTTGCGCATTTTCGGGTCAAGCACGACGTAAACCACCGCAGCAAGTGCGGCCAGGAGTCCTGCGAGGTAAAGCGTATTCTGGGCAAGCACAATCAGGGTAGGCAGTGCCTGGTAGAGCAAAAAACCGCCACCCAGCAGAATCGCGGCCATAAAAAGTCCTCCGGTGAGTCCCTCGGGGCGTTCCCAAAAGTTTTTGGGTTTAATAGGTTGCAAGTCAGTCATCGTTTGATTTGCGAATAAAATGTGAGTAGGTTAGAAAGTCGTCAGTTCGTCATTCAGCATGGTCCCAATACATTGGACACGAATGACACTAGTTTTTGTTCAACAAGCTGTTAAAAAAAATCCGAACAGAGCGGCGGAAGCGATCGTTGACAAAGTAAAGAACCACAAACGCCAGCACAAACACCCAGAATAAACTGATGGTCAGTTTAAGCAGGTAATAAATGAGCCACAACGCCAGCAGGCCGGCGAAGAAGGCAAGTATGGGATTTTTAAGCAAGTCGTTCATTTTCAAAAAAGTTTATGATGAAATGGCTGTAGTTCCGGTGTAAACCGTCACTTCAGGTACTGTTGGATCTTGCCAATGTCTTCCTGTATTTGTCCGCTCACCGAATCGAAGGTGGTATCGAAATCAGCTTTGGTATTTTCGATCTTCACCGTGCTTTCACCAATTTCCGACCGAATCTGTTCGCTTTGCCGGCGGTGTTCTTCGATTTGCAGGGTCAGTTGACTGATCTGTTCGGTTTTCTGCTGGATCATGGCTTCCAGGTTTTTCACCTCTTCTTCCCGGTTGCCGATCAGTTTGGCACGCTGCTGGGCATGGGCCTCGTTGAACTTGGCCTGCTCATTGGCAAGTACGTTAAGGTAAACCTTGGCCGATTCGACGAGTTTGGCCGGCGTGATACCCATGGTTTGGGCCATGGCATAGGCGGAATGGAAACGGGTCTGCTCATCCATCGGCATCCTGGCCAGATTTTTCAATGCCTGCCTGAATTCCAGATAATCGAACCCTTCCTGGTTGCTCTTCTCCAGAGCCCCGAGGAGCACTTCGACAAATTTGTCGCTCACCGCGCCTGCACCCGTTGACTTTTTTACGGGTGGCGGCGGAGCGGTCATCTCGGCGGGGTGTTGCGGTTTTTGCGGTTGCTGACCGGCGTTCTGGGCGTTGGCATCTTCCGCCTCGACGACGAACACAGATTTGAATTTCTTTAAAAAATCGCTCATTATGTTTTGCAATACGGATCAAAAGTGATGGTGGAATGCCCCGGCTTCCCAAATTCGTCGGCGACAATCCGGGATTTTCGGACAAAGTAAGGTAAAACAACCGATAAAATTAAAAAGAGCAAGGGCTTTCAGCAATGTTCCGGATTATAAAAATAGGGATTTCCTTTGCAGCGACAATTAGCCTGCGGGCGCGACTTTATCCTATCCGACCATGACGTTTGACATTACGATCCCCGTATTGAATGAAGAAGCAACGCTTGACCGACAAGTCAGGGTACTGCATACTTTCCTGAAGAACAAATTTCCCGATCCGGGTCAATGGCGCATCGTTATTGCCGACAATGGCAGCACAGACCAAACAGCGCATATCGCCGAAGTACTGTGCGACGATTTCCCGGAAGTGCGCCTGATCAGAGTACCGGAAAAAGGTGTGGGTCTGGCGCTGAAAACATCGTGGACCAACAGCGATGCCGATATTGTAGGATACATGGATCTCGACCTGGCTACCGATCTCCATCATTTTATTCAGGCCTACCATGCATTGGCCACTGAAGGCTTCGATCTTGTGTACGGCACACGGCTGCACAAAGGGTCGAAGGTTATCGGCAGGACCCTGAAAAGGGAAATCACGTCGAGGGTATTCAATCTGATGCTGAAGGTGTATCTGGGCATTCGATTTTCCGATGGCATGTGCGGATTCAAATGGCTGCTTCGACGGCACGTGCCGTCGCTGATGGCGGGAGGGGCTGTTTCAAACGGATGGTTTTTCAGTACGGAACTATTGACTGTGGCGGAATGGAAAGGTCTGAACATGTGTGAATTGCCCGTCAAGTGGACAGATGACACCACCAGCAGTCGCGTCAACATACCGGGTCTGGCCAGGCAGTACATCCGGGCCATGGCGGTATTGAAAAAACGGAAACCCTGAGAACAGGATCGAGAAAAGCCCTACAGTTCATATTTATACCTCGGACCAATCGGGAAAAAGCCTTCGCGCTCGTAGAAGCGCAATGTTTTTTCGTATTCCGCTCCGGGAGTGGTCACCTCCAGCCGCGTCCAGCCGCGTTGCTCCGCCAGTTCTTTTGCCATATCCAGCAATAGTTTGCCTACCCCTTCGGATCGATAATCTGGCACCACATACAATTCGTTGATCACCCCGATGCGGCCTCCGGCATAGAGCGACAGTGTCTCCACCACCGTAATCACGCCAACCGCTTCGTCCTCGTCGAAGGCCAGCAGTGCGGAATGGCCTGAATCGGCATCGATCTCCGAAAAAATCCCGGCAATCTCCGGCGCCCGAAGGGTATGCCCCACTTCTTCAAAAAGATCGGAAAGCAGTTCTGCTACGATGCCGGTGTGCGATTCATCGGCGACACGCATATTTATCATGACATGTGTTATTAGAGATGCATATTTACGACGAAAAACAATGAGTGGATTAAAATTTGGCGTGATGGCAAATAAAGTTATTGAACAAAAGACGCTTGTACTGGGTACTGCTCAATGGGGCTGGACGGTTTCAAAACCGGCGGCGTTTAAAATACTGGACGCCTGGATCGGTGCAGGTATGCGGGAGATTGATTGTGCCACCAATTATCCCATCAACAAAATTCCGGCAGATTTTCGCGCTTCGGAAAATATCCTGTTTGAGTACCTGCGTGCACATGGGCTGCACGATATGCACATTACGATGAAAATCGGCAGTCTGGACAACATGCGCTCGCCGGTATCCAATCTCGCTCCGTCGTTCGTCATGATGATGGGAGAAGAATATTACCGCCTGTTGGGGGAAAACCTGCGATGCCTGATGTTTCACTGGGACAACCGGGACGACGCATCGGCCATCCGGTCGTCGCTGAAAGCATTGAAATACCTGCAACAGGAGATGAACATCGATGCCGGCATTTCCGGCGTCGCACACCCGGATGTTTATGCGCAGGCAAATACGGATTGCGGGTTGACATTCGACATTCAGTTGAAGCACAACATGCTGCAATCGGACCTTGGGCGTTACCGGCCCTTGTTTACAGTCTCGCCCAATGATTCGGCCGGCAATTCCGGAACTGCAGGTCACCGGTGTTTTGCCTACGGTATCAATGCGGGAGGTATAAAACTGGACGCGGTATACGGTGCAGAAAGTACTTTTCTAGCGCGGGGAGGGCAGCCGGAGAAAGCGGAAAAAATCGCCCGCCAGATCAGTTCGAAACTTCCAGACTGGAATACTGCATTTGTGCGGCCTCCGCTGAAAACCATGAATCAGATCGGGCTGATCTATGCCGGTTTGAATCCAAATATTCAAGGCATTGTGCTCGGCGTATCCACTACCGATCAGTTGCGCCAAACGCTTGATTTCTGGCAAAATCCGGGTACCTTCGATTATTCGGATGTATTTGATGCCCTGGAAAAAATTGCCCGCTCGCCGTTGCCGGAAGCAGGCAATTATTAGAACCATGAAAACTTCATATTTGGGAAGGAACCCGCTCTATAAATGCAGGCGGGCTTTCTTGTCCAGCAACACCGCTTCGGTTTCGACACGATCCGGGTCGGGAACACAACAGTCTACCGGACAAACGGCCGCACATTGGGGCTCTTCATGAAACCCGACGCACTCCGTACATTTATCGGGAACGATGTAATAAAAGTCATTGGAAACCGGTGCGTTCTTGCTCATTGCGTTCACCACAGCGCCATCTTCGAGCGTATAATCTCCTTTTACCGTATTACCATCAGAAATGGCCCACTCTACTCCGCCTTCGTAAATCGCGTTATTGGGACATTCAGGTTCACAAGCGCCACAATTGATGCACTCGTCTGTAATCATAATTGCCATATCAAAATCCTTTGCTTTTTACCGGAAACAAAATGCGTCGCCGAAAGTTGGCGCAAAAGTACAAAGGCTTCCGGGTATCGGGCCGGTACCGCCGCCTTCAGGCGGCGATTTATTTATTTACTGCCCCCCTTTTTTGATGCGCCGCCTGAAGGCGGCGGTACCACCGGGTGTTCGGGGT
>CALMBD010000254.1 GCA_937861115.1 uncultured Bacteroidota bacterium
CATTCATCATTCATCATTCATCATTCATCATTCATCATTCATCATTCATCATTCAAAACCCAGGTTTTGTGCCCCCAGCCATCCCGGATTTTACCCAAATCCACTTTGGGGTCGATCAGCAGGCGACTGGGTCTGGCATTCAGGGTGACGTACACTTCCGCGCGCACTTCGGGCGCGTGCAGGCCTTTCTGGGCGTAGTGGTTTTTCAGGAAATGCGCGAATTGCAGGATCATATCGGGCTGCATGGCCATTTGCTTCTCTTGGTGGTCGTTCAGAAATTCACGGTTGACCACCTCCCCTTCACGACCGCTGCGGGTATCTTTTACAAAAAAAGTGGCCGTACCGGCTTTTTCCATCAGCATCACACGCCAGGCAAAGCGGTAGCCTTCCTCCGTCCAGAAAACATTGCCGGGGTAAAGCAGGTAGCGCCAGGGAAACAATATCTGAAAGGCGAAATGAATCGCCAGAACTGCCATGATCCATCGCGGCGTTTTCCCGGCTACCCTGCCTGCTTCAATGGCGGGAGGATTTACCCGTTGCACAGGCAGGCGCAATAAGCGGCCGACGCCGGCCCATAATCGCTCGTGCCATGCACCGGAAAAAAAGACCAGCGTGGCGCCCACCATAACGAGCGGAAAAACGCCGATCTGGAACATCAACCCGGTAAGGCTGTGAAATACCACCACAGTCAGGTAGGCCCAAACCCTGCTGCGCCGCCACGACAGCCAGAAAACAATCGTCACGTCGTACAACATACCTGCCCAACTGAACAGCCAGGGCGTCCATTCCTGCCGGAAGAGCCCGCCGATCAGCGGCAGCCGGTCGTTTGCGGGTACCCAGATCTTCAGGGGTAGCGCGTGGAGTAACCAGTCGGTATTGATTTTCCAGAGCCCTGCGTAAAAGTACACGATACCCAGTTGCAACTGGAAAATGAATATGACCCAGCGCGGTGCCTGTTCCAGGCGAATGGAGGGGTTGCGCAGTACGTCGAGGGAAAAGGCGCGGTTGGCCGGTACTGCGACCAGCAGCGCGCAAACAGTACTGACAAAGTAGTAATGGTTCAGGTAATAGGTGAGGTCGATCAGTTCGGTATAGGAGAACAGCACAAACTGAACGAAGGCGGCGAGTCGGTAAAACAGCCCCAGCATCACGCAGCACGAAGCCGCGATCAGCAGCAGGTGGACGGCGTACATCCCTGCTGCCGGTAGCGGTTCTACCCATTCAAAACCGAAATATTTAAAATGAAATGACGGGCTGATATAATGATCCTCTACCCAGCCCAGCGCCATAAAACGCAAGGTGCTGAACAGCAGCATCGCCCCGACGACCACGCGCAGCGTGACCAGGGGAGCGATGCTGACCGGCTCATCCAGCCACCGGAGTGGTGTTGGTCTCCAGCCCGCCTCCATATTCAGTCGCCGTCGCTACTGCTGAACGTAATGGCAATTCCCAGCAGCGACGACATATCGCTTTTGAAAAAGCGGGTCATTTTCTGCAATTCGGTGTACAGGTTCTCGAGCGCTGTTTTGTCGCCGGTGATTTGTTCCGGCATGCTTGGCTGGTTGGGCACCGCTGCCAGTGCCGTTTTGACGGCAGCCAGTTGCGTTTCCGTGCTGGCGATCAGGGCTGTACCGCCTTCCACACTTTCCAGGTATTCGCGGAAGCCGATACCATCCTGACCGTTTTTCGCGCGGCCGTACCAGATGTTTTCTATGGCGGAAAAATGAATCTTCAGCGACGGTATCGATGCGCCACTGTAATAGGCTTCCACCAGTTCAGGCTCCGTCTGGGTCTGTCCGGGTCGTTTGCCGAGCGGCAGACCCATTTTGAGGTTCTTGATGGCTTCGTAACTGCGCACGAACTCGTTGTAGAGGGCAGAGGTGCTGCTGCCCACATCAGTGCCGTCGTTCTGGATAAAGGCATTGTAGTAGGCGCCGTTCCAGGCGTCGGAGACTTCCGTCACCCGGTCGACCAGGTCTTCGGCAAGGGCGGTGAGGTAGTTGCGGCGATTGGCGTCGGTGACGTATGCGCCGGCTACTTCGGCTGCACTTTGGTTTTCGCCGAAGATCAGGTACTCCATGGCCAGGAAGCCGCGCGCGTCGCGGTTGAAATCCTGCAGGTTCCACTGGCCTGAAAGTATGGCGTTCTCAATTTTTGTTTTGCTGACAGGAAAGGTGCCGATCTCCTCGATCAGGTCCTTGCGCAGGCCTTCTTCGCCGGCAGGCCCGAAATTATAGGCATTGGCGTACAGCCAGGACGAATATGCTGCTGCCCACGCGGTTTGCAGCGCGCCGAGTTCCAGGGAGGAAGGGGAGGCATTGAATGCCGCGACCGATGCACGGAGCGACCCGGTGTTGCCGAGCAAATCTGCATAGGCCGGTTTAATCAGGTTGTCCGCGTAATTGCGCAACATGGCCTGCCGGTCAAAATTGTCTGAAGGGCCATTGCCCTTGTCCGAACTGCAGGCCTGGATGAGGAACAATGCAGCCAAACCGGGCAGCAGAAGGGATAGTGATTTTCGGTTAAGCATACTCTTAGTTTTAAATGTTTTTGGTTTTGCCCTGCTCACCTGTTTTGCTCCAGTACCCAGTTTTTCTTAAAATCTTCCATTTCCTGATCGGTGAAGCCGTAAATGGATTTGAATTTGGCGATCGCCTGGGTAAGTCTGGGCAGTTCGTTCAGGGGATCGGTTGCAAATTTGTAGGAAGTAGCCGTTTCGCCGGCAGGTGCATGGAGCAGGGTGAGGATTTCGTCAATCTCTGCATCCGTGATTTTCTTTTGCTCCACGGTGCGCAGGCCGTGTGTAAATCCAACCGTTTCTCCATAGGAGTGCAGCGCAGCAGCAATGTCGCTGTCGGTCGGGTTGGTTGCGCTGAGTTTACTGACGACCTCATTCAGGTAGTTGATAATCGTGGCGGCGTTTGATTTTTCCCACAGCAGGCGGATTGCCGAGATGGCTTCGTCGCGTTCTTCCAGGTATTCCGGACCGGCTTTCACTGCCGCCTGCAGTTTGATAAACTGGTCGCGTATATTGGTATAGACGCCTTTCCCGTCGTTTTTGTCGCGGCGCGCGGCATAATTCGCGCTGAATTTATCGGGCTTCGCGTGCAAGGCAGCCTGATAGCTGTTGGGAAACGATGGGTTGGTCCCGAAGATTGCAACCATCTGGTCTACGGTAGCAGGCGTGACGGCGCCTGCGGCGAGGTCGTTGAAATGTTTGTATAACAGGGCGTTGTAGTTGCCCTTGTCCAGCATTTGCTCCAGATCAAGCCCGTTTCCATCAAACAGAAAGCCGCCGTAAACGCCTCCATAACCGCTTGGCGGACCGGGGGTATAGGTGCCCCCGCTTGCATAGGTCAGTTCGGTAAGCCAGTTGGTAGACAGGAGCGAATAGTAAGCCGTGTTAAGGCTTTGCAGCGCCGGTGTTCCGGTGGTATACCAGTAATACAGAGAGTCGAGCGATACTGTTTTGCCGGCAGTGCGGCCTTTTTTGGCCTCATTGATCATTTGGGTAAAGCGAAATAAAACATCCGACTGAACGGTGGTATTGGTCTCGAAAGCAGAGCCGTCGTATTCGGACGGAATGTCAAGCGGTTTTTTCCCTTTATCACTGCAGGAGATCAGCGAAAGCACTGCAAAAAAGAAGAAAAGAGGAAGGATTTTGTACTTCATGAGCCTTTGTGTTTAACAGGTTGTATGTCTATAGTTCAGGGCGCAAAGATATTGAGCAGCGATAAAATAGTTAATATTTTTATTTGGACTTTGTAAAAATAGTGTCAAAAGGCGTAGTTAAAGGCTAAAAAATAGAGGTTTCGGTACAATAGTGGCACACATGAATCATCCCGAATCTTGGTGTTAGCCAAAATTCGGGATGACTCATGCGAATCAGGGATTGAAAATAAGCGAGAATTGGTTTTCAGCCTTTTAGACCTATAAGGTGTTTGCCAAACCTTATAGGTCTCGTGCCTAAATGTTCGATTTTCAAAGTCCAAAATCAACCCCTGATTCGCGTGACTCATGTTTGCCACCAATATACAGGAGTTACCTACTCAATCCTCACCGGAAAAGTCACGTCGAAGTCTACTTCTCCGCCCGGATTGGTAGAATTCATTTTGTCCGTCGGTTCATGATACAGCCTGATGTTCAGGGTCCCTGTCGACGGCTGGCCGGCTCTCCAGACGGTAACCAGATTAAAAGGATCGCCATTGTCGTCCGTATCGTATGGCCCGATATTTAAATCGGCGCCTGAAGCGCTGTATACAAAAAGGTGCGCCGTGTTTTCCGCCTCGATCTCTTCCGTAATGTCATCTACAGGGTTTTTACTTTCGTCGTATACCTTGAGCCGGCCGGTAATATTAAGGGTCGATGCAGGCAGTACAATGGTATCAATGACCGGAGGGTTGCCGCCCGGACCATCCAGGTCTTTCCAGTAAAACTTCTGGTTGATGTTGAAACCGGCAAGATCGACCTCGATCGAGGTAATGTTTTCCTGCTCGGTATCGGTATTATTGTCCTTGCAGCCTGTGAAGAGTAAAAAGGCAAGTACAGCGGTCGGAAGCAGGAAGCGCATGGCAGAAGTGATGTATGTCATATTGTTTGATTTGTGGTGTATGGAAAATTTTATGGTGATCGTGAAACGGTCAGGTTGTACGTGTCGTTAGCCTCCAAATAACAATTTGGCCCGAAGCCCGATGTTTATGCCGGGCTCGTCGGCGAAATAGCGGAAGAAATTAAGGTACTCCCTGTAGCGGATGTTGGCCAGGTTCTGAATGCTCAGGCCGAGTTCCAGTGGCATTTTGTTCAGATACAGACTATATCCGGCATCCAGACTGAGTGTAGTGAAAGCGGCCGGCGCCTCTTTCAGCAGTCCCTCCTCGGGGATACGCGACTGTCGCATTGCGGTCGTGGCCATCAGGCGCAAATAGGTGTCGCCCGATGATTTGCTGCCGCTTCCATTTGTCCATTTCAATCCGTATTGGAACCGGTCGACCGGCATGAGCGGAAGCCAGTCGCGCCTCGTTTCTCCCTCCGTCACGGAGTCCGCAGCGTGTCTGTAACCCCGCAGCAGGGAAACCCTGCTTTCGAGGTACAATCCTCCCGACAAAGGCAGCGTGACGCTTCCGTCGAACCCGCCGAGCACGGCATCCGTCTGTTGATAGTAATACGCCGGAAATGCCCCCCGCACCGTCAGCACGAAGTTGCGCTGCGGATCGAGGTAGATAAAATCGCGGATCTGGTTGCGATAGACCGTCAGGGTAACTTCCGTGCGGTCCTTTTGCCACTGAAGGGTAAGGTTGGTATTCCACGCCTTTTCAGGTATCAGGTCGGGTCGACCCTGCTCGTAGGTGCCTGCTCCATGGTGCACTCCCCTGGCAAACAACTCGTTGACGTGTGGCGGGCGCCAGGCCAGACCCGTGTTCAGGGTGACGGACAGGTTTTTTGAAAGATGGTAAATGGCGCCTGCTGTAGCCGAGAAATTCCCGAAATGTACGAGCGTGTCGATGTTTTGCAGCGAGCCGTCAGTTGTGGCTGCCGTCCGGCGGTAATCGTAGCGCGCCCCGAACTCGAACTCCCAGGGGTTGGGAAAACGCCGCCAGCGTTCCATCGCCCAGACGGAAAGCCCGGTCGTTTTATAATCCGGGATCAACCCGCCGGTTCCGACAAAGTTCGTCTGCTGTACGCCCTGTACGCCCAGCCCGCCCTGCCAGTGTGCCCATGGCCGGTGCTCCAGGGCCATATCGAGCGTATTGGTCCACAAGCGGAAAGAGAGTTGCGGCTTGTCTGACGCGGTACCGGTGTACCGCACGATATCGTATTCGCGGCGGTTGTTGAACTGGAACGCGTACTGACCCGTCAGTTTCCACTTTTCGGTCAGTTGGTATTCGGCTTTGTACTTGAACGTGTGGTGCAGGATGTGCTGGTAGGGCCGTTCGATACCATAATCAAAGGCATCGGTGTTGTTGAGCGGTACCGGGCTATCAATGGCCAGTTGCAGGTCGGTCAGGTTACCCACGTGCGATGCGCGCAGGATACCGATGCGCTGGTTAAAGGTACTGGCGCCCGCTTCATGGGTCCAGCGGCCGCTTTCCCATCCGGCCATTGCGGAAAAATTGAGTTCCGAGGCGCCGGTATTACCGAGGTAATAATCGGGTGCCCGCAGGTTTCCGCTGCGTTTAACAGTACCCTGAAGCCGGATGGCCAGTGATTTGCCGGGCAAATGCCAGTCGGTAGAACCTGAAAAAACACCGCCCAGCCCATTGCTGAAGCCGCCAAGTGCCAGCCAGCCGTCCCGACCCTCCTCCTTGCGCAGCGGAGCCGGCGTCAGCACGACAGCGCCCGCCATGGCCCCTGCTCCGTACCGCACCCCTGCGGCCCCTTTTACCACGACAATTTTGTCTGCCGTAAATGGGTCGATCTCCGGGGCGTGTTCGCTGCCCCATTGTTGCCCTTCCAGTGCGACGCCGTTGCTTACAATGGCGATTCGGTTGCTGTGCAGACCCTGAATGACGGGCTTGGCAATTGTAGACCCGGTATTCAGGGTTGTGACGCCGGGTAGCCGTTTCAGCGTCTCACCGAGGTTGATACCGCGGGTGGCCTCCATCTCTTCCCGGCCCACCGTGCTTTCTGCCTGGGCTGTCTGCGGCGCCAGGGCTTTTTCGCGGACGACAACCTCCTTCAGGACGGTATTGTGCGCCAGCCTGAAATCCATCTCCGTATTCTCCCTGATTTGCAGGGCCTGTGAAAAGTGATCGCATTCAACGTGGCTGATCTCCACGGTATATTTCCGGTTGTCGCACAGCCCGGCGATGAAGAAATAGCCGTTTTCATCGGCTACCGCGCCTTTTTCCGCTTCGGGAATGCTGACAGAAGCAAAGGCGAGCGGTTCCCCCGTTTCGGATTCGAAGATGTGGCCGCGCAGCGCGAGGTGGCAGTCCTGTGCACGCAGCAGCAGGACCGGCAAGAGGCAAAAGCCAATTAGCAAGGCTTTGCTTTTCTGCATATAAGTCAGGTTAAATTGATATAATTCCGGACGGAAAGTGTCCGGGTTTTGGCGTCAGGGCCTGCCGGGATGGCCGTATACAACACGCCTGCCGACCGCATGGTGCGACTGGTTGCGTTGCAAATACCCTGAAAAAAAGGGAGACTTAAATGACCGGGGGGCCACGCCGGAGGGTGGTGTCGAAGGCCGTTTTGGCGTCGAAGGGCGCCTGGTAAAAATCGGGCGGAAGGCTATCGGGAGGCCTGTTGGCGGGAGCGACCAGTACCGTGATAGACAGGAGCTCCGGCACAAACAACACAAAGGCGCACAGCGAACAATTGTCGCCGATATACCGCTCGTCGTGCAGGTGTTTGCCGCCGCCTTTGACGGTAGCGGTACAAACAGGATGATCGCTGTGGTGCCTGAAAAACTCATGCACGCTCTTGAGCGACCAGGCCGCCAGGAAGACCAGGACCAGGAAAATGGCCGAAGCGCGTTTGCAAGGAGTGTTTTTCATGGAAAATGCTGTCCCGTAGGTCGCGAAAATAGCAATGTTGCGGGATAAAACGCTGGATTGGAATTTAAAATGTGCAATTCCGGCAAAAAATGAAGCCCGGACGTGGGTGACCGGGCTTCCGGCCTTTTTGGCCGAGAAATGCGAAAGGTTATTCCGCAGTATAATGATCTTCTATCCCAAGGCCCCTTTGGCCAAGTTTTTCTTTGTGGCGGAGTAGTTGGCGCTTGAGTGTTACAAATGATGCGTTTATGGCTGATTCAAATGTTTTTCCGGTTTTTTTGTCCATCATCCAGCCGCCCGGAACATGAAGTTTTACCTCTGCTATTTTTTCCCTGACTTTGCCTCCGTTGTCCTGTATTTTCAGATGAATTTCGGCTTCTACATTTCGATCAAAGTAACGGGTCAGGCGGGCGATCTTTTTCTCAACATACGTTACCAACTTGGCGTCTGCACGGAAATGCACAGACTTTACATTAATGTTCATCATACTCAACACTACTTTAAATGGTGAATAATTTGGTAAAGGCTTATCGGGACATTTTTTATCTAAACGCGGCAACGAATCGGATGACGTTGAATGACGTCCTGGAAAATAACCGGCCTATGCCGATTTTCTTGGATCATGGTCCCGATTGTCGTTGCCGCGGGTTTTTATCGCTGTTCCGCTTAGTACTATACGCGAATAAGTCCTTGTTTATTTTTCACAACCCAATTTTAGACGTTCTTTCCGAACCCTGCAAGTTTTTTTCCCTATTTTTTTAAGTACTACCGAATTTTTTCAATTCTTTGTACCGGGTATTTAGTGTTATGCAAAATAATAAACCTGAAAATAACACTGAGGCAAAAGCGTATATATTTCGTAAACGGTATATATATTTAAAAGAACGGTAGATTTTTCAGATTTTTACAAAAAAAACAAGCCATGCCGGAAGCGACAACCAAGCCAGCCCGGGCTGCAGATCAACATTTGGAGATGCGCCGGATTTTTGAACTGCAACAGCAGCATCAGTACGTGGTGGCCCGAACCACAGCACGCGAACGCATCGCCAAACTGCAGCGCCTGCACGATGCCATGATGCGCTATCGCGCGGCGGTGACACAGGCGGTATGGGACGATCTGCGCAAGAGTCCGACCGAAACCAACATCTCCGAACTGGGGGTAATCAACGGCGAGATCCGGCATGTGATCCGGAACCTGCGGTCGTGGATGACGCCGAAGCGTGTGGGCACGCCGTTGGTGCTGTTCGGCACTTCCTCCGAAATTCGTTATGAGCCCAAGGGGGTCTGTCTGGTGCTGTCGCCCTGGAATTTTCCCTTCAATCTCACCCTGTCGCCGGTAATATCAGCCGTGGCTGCGGGCAACTGTGTCATGGTCAAACCGTCTGAATTCGCACCCCACAGCGCGGCCGTGATGCAACAGATTATCGCCGAGTGTTTCCCGCCGGAAGAGGTGGCGATGTTTGAAGGCGACGTATCGGTGGCGCAACAGCTGCTCCAACTACCGTTCAACCACGTCTTTTTTACAGGCAGTCCGGAAGTGGGCAAACTGGTGATGCGCGATGCGGCACAACACCTGGCCTCGGTAACGCTCGAATTGGGCGGCAAGAACCCCACGATCGTGGATGAAAGCGCCGATCTCGATGAAGCCGCCGCCAAGATCGCCTGGCTCAAGGGTATGAACGCCGGCCAGTCGTGTATCGCGACCGATTATATCCTGGTCCAGGAAAGGGTGCACGACCTGCTGGTTGAAAAGATCGCCCGGCAACTCGACAGCCACTACGGCGCTACATCCGAAGCGCGGCAGGCGTCGCCGGACCTCTGCCGCATGATCCATGAACGGCATTTCCGGCGGGTGAAAGCGCTGCTCGACGACGCGCTGCAACAAGGCGCGCGTATAGCAGCGGGGGGCCGGTCCGACGAAGCAACGCGATACATCGAGCCGACCATGCTGACCCATGTGCCCGATACTGCGGCGATCTGGGGGGAGGAGACGTTTGGCCCTGTTTTGCTCATCCGCCCCTACCGCACGTTGCAGGAGGTGGTCGATTATATCAACGTACGCCCAAAACCGCTGGCCATGTATATCTGGAGCAGCCGAAGCCGTGATATTGAGTTTGTTCTGACCGAAACGCGCAACGGCGATGTGACCGTCAACGATTGCGGCTCGCATTTTTACAACCCGAACCTGCCTTTCGGGGGCGTCAACAACAGCGGCATCGGGAAAACCCACGGCGAATTCGGATTCCTGGAATTCTCCAATGCCCGCGGCGTATTGCGCCAGAACCGGATATTCCCCATCACGAGGCCGTTTATGCCGCCATACCGGAAACACGGGGCTATTGTAAAGGCGATGCTCGAAGGAGTGGTGCGGTGGTTTTGATCGACCGGACCCGGGAATGTCACCCGGAATTCATTTGAACCGACTACCTGTTTTTTTGTATTTATTTGCAACATTTTGGGCGAAAATTGCGTTCTACATATAGAAATCAATATTCACTCATCATAAAACAATATTTATATGAAAACTGGAAAAGTTCTATTAGGCATATTGGGCGGTGTAGCCATTGGTGCCCTGTTAGGCGTGCTGCTTGCCCCGGATAAAGGCTCTAACACCCGCAAGAAAATACGCCGGAAAGGCGAAGACCTGGTCGACGATGTAAAGGCTAAGCTGGACGACGTAGTGGAAGAAGCCGGACATAAAATTCAGGAAGTACTGACTACCGCCTCGGTACTGGCGCAGAAAGGCCGTGAAAAAGCCAACTCGATTAAAAACGAGGTGATGGGAAATTCCTGAACCATGTATTACCCGTCGCCGACGGGTTCCTTCTGTAGCAACGGCCGGTTCACTCCAATCGAGTGAACCGGCCGTTGTTTTTGATCCGTATGCGCAAACCTGTATTTTTGAGCGATCGCCACGTATCGAAACCTTTCATACCTGGAAACGGTAAATATCTTCAGGCCACCATGTTTGAACACCGCACCCAACCGCTCCTCTCGCGCCGCCAGTTTATGGCCCGCGCTCTGCGCTACGCCGCCTTTTCGGGGTTGCTCATCGGCATGTCGCTCCTCATCGGCATGGCGGGTTATCGTTTTGTTGCCGGGACAGACTGGACGAGCGCTTTTTACAACGCCTCTATGATCCTCACAGGCATGGGACCGGCCCTGGATATCGGCGCCCTGCCGCCCGAACGACAGGACCGGGTGGAGATATTTGCCGGCTTGTATGCCTTGTACAGCGGTGTGGTCTTTCTTGCCGCTTCGGGCCTGGTACTGTCGCCCCTGCTGCACCGCTTTTTTCACAAGATGCACCTGGAAGTGAAGGATTGAGGTTGGCGGAATTTAGTGTACCGGCGATTAAAATGCGGGTATCTCGCAAGTAGTAGCACTCATCCTTTATTAATTCAAATAAAATCTGGGATACGAGATTACCAAGTGGTGGCACATGAGTAATGCCTGCCGGTTTTCCGCAGAAAACCGGCAGGCATTACTCATGTGCCACCACTAAGCCACCATGACCCCTGCAATAATATTGGGAATACCGGCCTCAGGTTGATTACCTGCGACACCCGCTAATTCCTCAATAAAACTTGCTCCTGAAGTCATCCAGTTTAGCCATTTTCTTGAGCGAATCCATCAGGCCTATCCTGATATTGGCTGCTGCCGTAGAGCTGGCCTGGCGGCGGAACATGGTGAGGTCGGCCGGGAGTTGCGGATCAATCTTGTCGGTAATAGGTGAAAGGATATATACGCCGCTGTTGCCTGCGATCGGCGAACTGACGGCGCCCTTTTCCAGCGAGAAGGCCGTTCCGACAACACGCGGTTCGGAGCCGCCTTGTGCCATGGAAGTGCCGCGGGCCGTATCGACCGTAACGCCCCAGGTGCTGGCGATACCGGCAAGATCACCGGCATTTGCCAGCATTTTGCTGGTGATAACTTCCGCTTTTTTGCGGTTTTTCACTTTCTGGTCGGCTTCCGGATTCTCTTTCAGCGAAGCGACGGTAGCCGGGCCCTTGGGCGTGATGCTCTTGAGTGCCGCAACGACGTACTTGCTGTCGAAATAACCGCCCGCCGGGTCGCGGAATACAAACACCTGCTGGCTGATCGAGTTGACTTTCGTTTTTTCGTCGAAGGCCCAGCGTACGATCTCGCGGGCATCGTCGCCTGTCGGCAGTACGCCCACGCCGAAATCGTTGGCTTTGAGCGGTGCGCTGGAGAGCAGCTGCATGTTCTGCTGGATCACCTGGGTGTTGAAGTCTTCCATCGTTTTGGCCGACTGCACCAGTGCCACGGCGCGGTCTTTAACCGCCAGTTGGGTGTTCTTGCTCGGCTCGATGGTCTTGCTCATGAACACGGCCTTAACCCCCGTGTGGTTGTTGATGAATTTCTTGCCGGTAACCTGGATCAACTGGATGACCTGGGTATTTTTCAGTTTGTAGACTTTGTTTTCTTCCGCCTTGTAGAAAACGAGATTGGCCAGTTCATTGCCTTCGGCCGTGCGGCCAACCCAGCCCAGGTCGCCGCCTTTAACGGATGATTTGGTATCCTGACTGAATTTTACTGCCAGCGAGTCGAAGCGCGCCTTGCCCGTATTGAGCAGGTTGAGCAGACTGTCGATGCGCCGGTCGTTTTCGGGGTTTACCTGCATGGCAATATGGCTGATGCGCACGGAGTCGGGCACCTGCTTGCGGTCGAGTATCTTGGCGATATTCCAGGTATTGCCGTCGAGGTATGGGCCGATAACCGTGTTGAGCGGGAGTTTGAGGAGCGTATCGGCTATGGTAGCGGGCAACTCTGCCTTGATCAGGTAACCGCCGTTGTAGGTACCGCTGTTGCTCACGACATAGGTAGAGTCGTTTTCGGCAGTGCGGAGTCCATCGAGGTATTTCTGCACGCCGTCAAGGGCGATGGCACTGTCGCCGGCCGTCGGGATCACGTCGAAAGGCACGTAACTGATGACGCGGGTCTCTTCCGGAAGATTGTACAGGTTCGGGTTCTCTTTGAGAAATGCCTGGTAGTCGGCATCGGTCACAGGTGCTTCTTCTGCCGTCACTTTGTCGTAAGGGATACGCACATAGCTGAAATCGAGGCGCTGGTTGCTTTCGCGGAACACCATCTCGGCCTGCCATTTGGGCGCGTAAATGCCTTTTGTCAGCATGGCGGTGATCTTCTCCTGCAGGCGTTCCTTGATGATCTCCTTTTCCTGCTCCGCCCAGGTAGCCAGGAATTCCGGCTGGAGCTGCTGGCTGTTGTTGTCAATAGCCGTTTTTACACTGTTGAGATAGTTGCGGTCGGGCCCGGCATCGCCTTTATAGCGCTGGACAATGATGGGGCTGAGATTGTCGCCAAACTCCAGGTCGCGGAGTTCCTCCCTGTCGACACCGAGACCGAGGGCTTCTGCTTCCTTTTTGATCAGCGCGTTCTCCACAAAATACTCCCAGGTTTGCTGGCGCACCTGGTAATTGTTGTCTTGCTTCGAATAGATCAACGCCTGGTAAGTATCGAACTCAGAGCGCTTGATCTCGACGCCGTTTACTTTACCGAGGGTGTTTATATCTGCGGCGGCATAGTTGGAGGTGTTCTTCACAATATCCATCAGGATAAATCCTCCCAGGGCCAGGGCCATGGCGACGATGAGGATCCACCCATTCTTACGAATCGTTCCGATTAAAGCCATTTTGCTGTAATTGTTTGATAATCAAAATTTTAAATACAAAAATAGTGCGCTTTGAAAAAAGCAGACGCAAAGGTAAATGTTCAAAGTGTAAAAAAGGAAAATTTTTAAGAAGAGCTTCGGGACTTTATCAATCCTAAAATCTTTTCCGCCCGTCAAACGTTTTGCCATTCGGAGGCATTGATTTTCGATGTAAATGCACCACTTTTACCAGATGAAATGCTGAAGGGATCAAAAATACAGCGTCTGAGCCCCCAAATGCATCTACCGGGGTGCCCTGCGAACTCAAAAACTGTGCGGCTATGACAAAAACGATATTCTCTCTCCTTTTTCCAGGACTTTTCTGCTTTGCCTGTTGTGGATTGCCGGTTCTGATGGCCCAGACGACATCACAGACGTCTTTTGGCAAAAACCGCGTGCAATACAACCGTCAGATCGATGAGTGGATGCTGTACGAAAGCAGCAATTTCGTGACATACTGGTACGGCGATGCGCGGAATATTGCGCAGGCGACCCTGCAAACGGCTGAATACGACTTTCCCTATGTGCAGCAACTGCTCGAACACCAGTTGACCGAAAAGGTGGAAATGCTGGTATTCAGCGACCTCACCGACCTGAAACAGAGCAATATCGGCGAAGACGAGGTATTCCAGCTGCGCGCAGGCGAGACGAAGGTGGTAGGCAACAAGGTGTTTGTTTACTTCGACGGCGACCACAATCATCTGCGCGCACAAATGCGGGAAGGCGTTGCCGGCGTGTTGATCAACTCCATGCTTTTTGGCACCAACCTCCAGGAAATCGTTCAAAATGCCGTATTGCTCAACCTGCCGGGCTGGTATACCAATGGCCTCATGGCCTACTGCGGCGAGGAATGGAGTACCGATCTTGACAATCAACTCCGCGACCTGGTCCAGTCGGGTAAGTACAAGAACTTCGACAAGCTCGCAAAAGACCATCCGCGGCTGGCCGGTCACGCATTCTGGAACTATATCGGGCTGCACTTCGGACGCAGCACCGTCAGCAACCTGCTTTACCTCACCCGTATCAACCGCAGTATCGATGCGGGTTTCCTGTATGTGCTCGGCAGCGGTTACCGCCGCACGACGGATGCCATGCTCGATTATTACCGCAAACGCTATCGCGACGAGGCCAGAAGCACCAAAACCCCCGATCAGGCCAACCAGATTGTCATAAAAAATAAAAAGAAACTGCCTTTCTACCAGGTCAAGGTCAGCCCCGACGGGCGTCGTATCGCCTGGGTGAGCAACGATATCGGAAAATGGCGCGTATGGGTGATGGACCTCGAAACGGGCAAACGAAAACGCGTGCTCAAGGGCGGTGCCCGAAATGCCCTGCAGGCAACAGATTACGGCTATCCGCAACTCGCCTGGAACCCCGACAACCAGCGCCTCGCCGTCCTTTACGAGCGCCGCGACATCCCCAGGATTGCGTTGCTCGATCTCGCCAAAGGCAAAAAAGAGATCAGCGACCTGTCACCCGAATACCAGCGGGTATTTAGCATGGATTATGTAACGCCGGTCGATATTGCCTTGTCGGCTGCGGTAAAGGGTTTTTCCGATCTTTTCATCTACCATACCGTTACCCGTCAGACGGAACGCATTACCCAGGATTTCTGGGACGACCTCGACGCTTCAGTAGCCACGATCGACGGGCACAAGGGTATCCTTTTCGCCAGCAACCGCCCTACAGATACCCTGTCGATTGAGAAACTCGATACCGTCCTGCCGCTCAACCGTTTCGATGTTTTCTTTTACGACCTCGATAACCGCAGCGCCGAACTTGTCCGTATCACCAATACACCCCTGTTCGACGAGCGCAATCCGGTCGGCGTCGACAGCGCGCATTTCACCTTCCTGAGCGATGAAAACGGCATATTCAACCGGCAAACCGGTTACCTGGAGCCTTACATCGCCTATCATCAGGCCGTGGTTTACCTCAACGACGGCGCTGAAGTGAAAGCCCTCGACACCAACAATCCAGGCGAGTGGCCGTTCGAACGTGTACTCGCTTTCCTCGCGCCCCTCGATACGGTGCTGCAAAACGTGGATTCTACCCAGATCGACAGTATCCGTTTTTCACCGGTGTATAAAAAGCGGGCGCGTACCTGGAACCAGACCAATGCCGACCGGAATATCGCCGAACACCATATCGCCGTCCGGACCGGCCGGCTGGTAGAGGCTGTTCCGCGCGACGGCAAAACGCTGTTCTACACCCGAACCATAGACCCCCGGGCGGTAACACCGACCCGCTTTACCCGTTACCGGGAACTGACCTTCCGCAATGCGGGCCTTCCCATACCCGCCCAGCCGGCAATAGACAGCGATCAGGGTCTGGTACCCGACAAGCAACCCGATGCGCAAGATTTGGTCCGGCCGGATACTGTCAAGCAAATCGAGCCCGGCTGGCTGTTTCAGGTACCCGACTATCTTGCCGCTCCCCCTCCCGACAATGCGCCGGAAGCAAAGGCGCCACCCGAAAAAAAGGAAGAAGATGCGGAGCCGGAAACCAACGAGGATATCGGCATCGTGTTGATGCAGCCTGCCCCGCGGCGACCGCTGAAGCCGGCCAAACCGTTTATGGAACTGGGTAAAAACAACTCGGTGATTCGCTTTAATCCCTCTCAGATCATACCCTACCGACTGAAATTCAGGACCGACTATATTTCCACCAGTATCGATAACAACCTGCTTTTCGAGGGGCTGAACAGCTATGCCGGTACGCCGGAATTTGAAACACCGCCGCCGGGTATCCTGCTGAAGGCCAATTTTAAGGACCTGCTGGAAAACTATGTGCTCGAAGCCGGCTTCCGGCTGCCCACCACGTTTAACGGCGCGGAATACTACCTGTGGTTCGACGATAAAAAACACCGAATCGACAAGCGGTATGCCTTGTACCGCAAAACAGTGGTCAATTCCCTCAACCAGCCTATTCCCGGCACCCCGCTCAATGAACCACCCCAGCAACTGCGCACCAATACCCTGCTCGGACAGTTCGAGATGCGCTATCCGCTCGATGTTTTCTTCAGTCTGCGCGGCACGGCCACCATTCGTCAGGATAAATCCATCCTGCTGAGCACCAGCCGCACCTCGCTGGAAGTACCCGATTACGCCGAGCAGCGCGCTTCCCTCCGCCTCGCAGCAGTATATGACAATACGGTGGACGTTGACCTGAACCTGAGGACCGGATCGCGGGCCAAGTTGTTTGTGGAAGTGGTCAAACGGTTCGATTTTAATACCCAGCCGGACTGGAGCCTGCGATTCAATAAAGGCGTCATGACCGTGATCGGCCTCGACGCCCGGCATTATCAGCCGCTGGACCGGCGCTCCATACTTGCCATCAGGTTTGCGGCTGCCACCACCTTCGGCTCCGAAAAGATCCTTTATTTCCTGGGCGGTGTGGACAACTGGATATTCCCCAAGTTCAACAACGATATTCCGCTGCCCCAGGGCAACGACTTTGCTTACCAGACGCTCGCTGCCAATTTGCGCGGTTTTGATCAAAACATCCGCAACGGCAACTCGTTTGCGCTGATCAATACGGAATTGCGCGTGCCCCTGTTCAAGTATTTTTCCAATAAACCGGTCATGGGCAATTTCTGGCGAAATTTCCAGATCATCGGATTCTTCGACGTGGGTACTGCCTGGCAGGGCAAGGACCCGTATGGCGGCGACAACCCCATCAACATCGTGTACCTGTACAACCCGCCGATTGTATCGGTCAAGGTCAATTACTTCCGCGATCCGCTGGTGGCGGGATATGGTTTTGGCGCCCGCGCACTCATCTTCGGCATGTACATCCGTGCCGACTATGCCTGGGGTATTGAGACGCGTGTGGTGCAGAAACCCATTTTCCACCTGGCATTGGGAACAGATTTTTAACGGCAGGGTACCGTCGGTTTGACGGCCGGTCATTACGTTTGTGCCATGAACCGACGTATGATCGCCCTCCTTTCCGGTCCCCTTGCCTTTGCCCTTATCGCAGCGCTGCCCGCAGTGGGCGGCATGCCCGAACCGGCAAAAATGACCGCTGCCATTACCGCATGGATCGCCATTTGGTGGATCACCGAACCGGTAAACCTGGCCGTAACCTCGCTGCTTCCATTGGTATTGTTTCCCCTGTGCGGCGTCGCCGCGCTGAAGAATGTATCGGGCGAATTTGGCAACGAGATCATCTTCCTGTTCCTGAGCGGTTTCTTTTTTGGCAAGACGATAGAACGCTGGCACCTGCACCGTCGCATTGCGTTGCGCATGGTGTACTGGCTGGGCGGCGACCCCTCCCGGATGGTACTCGGCTTTATGGTTGCTTCCGCGTTTATTTCCATGTGGATATCCAATACGGCAACGGCGGTGATGATGACACCTGTCGCTATCGCGGTGGCGGCCAATGCGACACGGCACCAGCAGATGGCGGCGCCGGGACAGGCAGACCATTTCCCCAAGGTGTTGTTGCTGGGTGTGGGTTATGCCTGTTCCATCGGCGGTCTGGCTACCCTGATCGGTACGCCCACCAACGCCATTTTTATCTCATATGTGCAGCAGAAAATGAATGTAGAGGTGTCTTTCTGGCAGTGGTTCACTTTTGGCTTCCCTTTTTCGCTGACGCTCCTGATGGCATGCTGGCTGCTCTTGCTGAAGATGTTTCCGCTTGTGCACAACCACGAGGCCAAAAAGGCAGGCCGCGAATCTATTCGCGCCGACCTGGCGTTGCTGGGCCCCGTCACCCTGCCTGAACGCCGGCTGGTATGGCTGTTTGGCGGCGTGATTATAGCGTGGATCACCGGTTCGCTGCTGTGGTACAAGGCCGTACCCAACTGCAACGACACCGTAGTCGCCGTTACAGGCGCCATATTGTTGTTCCTGATTCCTTCCGGCGAACCGAAAACACCGCTGCTCGACTGGGAAAATGCACTGAAGATACCTTGGGGCATCATCCTGCTTTTCGGCGGCGGCCTGGCGCTGGCCAAGGGTTTTGACCAGAGCGGCCTGGCGGCCTGGCTGGGCGAGTTGATGAAGGGGCTCAGCACGATGTCGCACGCCCTGATCCTGCTGACGGTGCTGACGGTCGTGGTGCTGCTGAGTGAGGTAGCCAGCAATATCGCTACGGCATCGATGATGATGCCCGTACTTGCGGCACTGGCCGTAAGTATCGGCGCGCATCCTTTCGGATTGCTGCTGAGTGCCACCCTGGCGTCCTCCTTCGGTTTCGGATTGCCGGTTGCCACGGCGCCCAATACCATTGTTTTCAGTTCGGGCAGTATTACGACACGCGACATGGCGCGCGCAGGCTTTTTGCTCGATCTGGTTGCTGTGCTGCTGCTGCTCGCATTTTTGTATGTGTTATTGCCGGTCGTGTGGGGGATACAGATATGATGCCTGGAAATGTTTGGTTGCCGGAAAGCACTGAATGGCTAAAAAAGGTTTTTAAATGCCGTAAAACGGCTAAATTGCCCGGTAAAGAATCATGCCTTGTACCAATTATCCAAAACCGTTTGCCTGCTTTTTCTGCTGACCAGTCTGGTTGAATCGCCTGCCGTTGCGCAGGGCGGCTTCTTTATCAAAGACGGACAGCGACAGGTGGAAATTCCATTTGAGTATACCAACAATTTTATCATCATCACGGTATTATTCAACGGCGTTTTCCCGCTCAAATTCATTTTTGACACCGGCGCCGAGCATACCATACTCAGCAAACGGGAAGTCAGCGATGTGTTGCGGGTAACCTACGAACGCGAGTTCAGGGTAACAGGCTCCGATCTGAAAACCGAACTGATCGCCTACCTGGCGCGACAAATCCGCTTCGATATACCCGATAAGGTCACGGCGCCCCGGGAGGATATTCTGGTGCTTCAGGATGACTATTTTCGCTTTGAGGAATATGCAGGGGTAAACGTACACGGCATCCTTTCCGCAAATGCCTTTTCCCGGTATGTCATTCGCATCAATTACGACCGCAAGGTGATCACGTTGTACGACCGTGAATCCTACAAACTCCGCGAGCAGGGTTTTGTCGCATTACCATTAGAAATATACCGCAACAAACTTTATCTCCGGACAAACATGTTTGTCCAGCAGGATTCGATGGTAGCCGTAAAATTGCTGATCGATACCGGCGCCGGCCTTCCCTTGCTGTTGTTCAGCAATACGCACGAGATGTTGCATGCTCCCGAAAATGCCCTTCCCACCAATATCGGTATGGGACTGGGCGGGTATCTGGAAGGCTTTACGGGACGGGTGGCGAAACTCAATCTGGGCGATTTTTCCGAAAATAATATTGTGTCGTATTTCCAGACGATCGATTCTGCCCTGATCAACAGCGAGTACCTCAACGGGAGGAACGGACTGATCGGAAATACGCTGCTGGGGCGTTTTACGGTCATCATTGACTACCAGAATGCAAAAATCTGGCTGAAGCCGTCCCGCAATTTTAAAAAGGAGTTTGTGTACGACCGCAGCGGGATCAATCTCATCGCTTCCGGTGCAGGATTCAGAACCTTCAACGTCCAGAGTGTGTTGCCCGGTTCACCCGCCGAAGAGGCCGATATCCGGCGTGGCGATGTAATCGTACGTGTTGGATTCGCCCCGGCAGCGCTGTTGTCGCTGGGCGACCTGCAGCGAATCTTTCAGAAAAAACCCGGCAAAAAAGTGACGGTGGTAATCAAGCGCAACGGCAAGCGGATGAAGAAGAAGATTGTGCTGCGCGACCTGATTTAAATCTTGGCCGCAGCCTGCAGGCGCATAAAGTGCTGCAGACCGGTATCGTCTATCACACCCACCAGGTCAGATCCTTCGACAACACCTACGATGGAATGCCCCTGCTGAGAGAGCAGGTAATACACGTACTGAAGCGACTGGCCGGTATGTACCAGTTCCACTTTGCGCATATATTTGGCGATTTCGGCACTGGAATCATTTTTTTTCATCGCCGTCACGATGTCTTCCTCCTCCAAAGCGCCCACGAGGCGATCCGACATGTCGAAGATCAGGAAGTTCCGTTCCAGTCCGTGTTGCAGCAATTCCATCGGCGTCTTCATCCAGTCGTTGTCAGACAGGCGGGTGAAATGCCGGCGCATCAGGTCGGAGGCCTTGTAGCGGCGCAGCATGTCGTCGAGTTGGACCATTGTGTTTTCCGTGCGGGCGGTGGTGAAAACGAAAAACCCGATCAAGGCCAGGGTAAACGCACCCTGCCAGAGTCCGAAAAGGATAAAGCCGACTGCGATGACCTGTCCAACCATCGCTGCCATCCGGGTGGCGCGTACGCGCCCGATGCGCATGGCGAGCAGCGAGCGGAAGATGCGCCCCCCATCCATCGGAAAGGCCGGGATAAGGTTAAAAACGACCAGACCGATATTCGTCGCCACCAGCACAGGCAGGTAAAACAGAATACCCGACATGGCGATGCCCGACTCTTCCATCACGTCGCCGCTGTCGTCACTGCCCAGGAAAAGTTGGTTTTTCAGGAAATATTTGAATAATTCCCAGCGCTCGTTGTCGAAGATCAGCATACTTATCCCGAACAACAGGGCTGCGATCACGACATTGACCATTGGTCCGGCAATAGCAACGAGAAACTCCTGCATGGGTTTTTCGGGCATCCTTTCCAGGCGGGCAATGCCGCCGATGGGGGTCAGAATGATATCTTTCGTTTCCACCCCGTACCGCCGCGCGGTCAGTGAATGTCCGTATTCGTGCAGCAAAACGCAACCGAACAGCGCGATAAAAAAGCCCATCAGCCATACGGTACTGATGGCGTCGAGGTTGTTGTCGTGGCCGATCCAAAGGGCATACAAAAAGATAAGACCGAAGGTCCAGTGCAGGTGAACCGGAATACCAAACCACGTAAAAAGTTTCAGAGAGCCGCGCATTTCAGTAGGGCGATTAGCATAAGCAATCAGCAATAACGCTTATTGACTGCTTTCGTTTTTGGATGTTGCCGGTTTTTCAGCCAGCACTATGTATTGGTAGTCCAGCGCGTCTTTATCAACTTTGACGATGTTAAAACCTGCAGACAGCAGTTCGTTCTCTACCTGGCTGAGCGAGACCTTAAACTCCTCCGGCGGACCGATGGGCAAGTTGTTCTTCTTGAAGTCGATGATGAGCAACTGACCGCCCGGCGATATGCCCTTGATCAGTCTTTTCAGGTATGCAATGCGCTGCTGTATATAACCGTAAGTATTGACAATGATAACTGCATCGGCTTCTTCCGGCCGGAGCAGGGGGTCGTCGGCTTTGGCCAGCCGGCTTTCGAAGCGGTTGCGGTAGGGCTCCCGCAGGCGTACGTTCACGCTGTCGAGGAACCGGATAAAACGTTCGTCGATGTCGATGCCGATCACCTTTTTGGCGCGGGGCACCATACGAAAAGTAAAGTATCCGGTACCTGCGCCGATATCGGCTACCGTTTTGTTTTCCAGATCGCCCAGCAGCGAAATCACCAGTTCCGGCTTTTGCCAGATACCGCGATCCTTGCTTTCAAAGTCGGCAACCAGGTTTTCAAAACTGCCTGCGCCCGTTTTGGGCAGGGGCATAGGTTCTGATACTGCGGCTGCCGGCGCAGGCCTTTCAGGGATGAGTGAGGGGGCATCGCTGTTGGTGGGGGGAGTCTGGCCACAGGAAAACAGCGCCAATGCAATTACCCCTGCAGGTATATTTGGTAAGTAGCGTTTCATGTTCTTGTATTAAAACGCAACAAAAGTAGGGAAGTTCGGCGAAAAGCACTGTCGCCATGCCACCGGCCGTACATTCTTTTTGGATGTCCGGCGCATTTTACCTGACGAGCATTGCCATGATCATGCTGAATGCCACCGATCTGTTGTTTTTGCTACAATCGCCGGCCCATCTATCTTTGCCGGCAAGGGTCAAAACTGTCTATCTTGTGCCTTTAAGTACCGGAACTTAAATTAATTTATTGAAAATCAATTTTTTAAATAAAAATTGGCTGCAAGCGGAAGGCTTGTCTGCAACATCTGTCAGCACAGTATTTTTTGCGAGCCTCCTGGTGGTGAGCATGATCTGTTCGCCCTTCCTGCTTTCGGTAAGCATGTGGGGCTTTGTGGCTGTTGCGCTCTGGCATACTGCAAACGAGCAGCCCGCCGCCGACCGGCGTCAGGTTGCCGGGTGGCTAAACATCCTTGCCGTTTCATTCAGGCGCTTCTTCCGCAACACACCGCTGGTATTGATGGCGCTGCTCTTTGCAGTGCCTGCCATGAGTTTTTTCTGGTCATCCGATCAGCATTACTGGCTTGAGCGCACAAGGGTAAGGCTGCCGTTTTTTGTCATGGCCTGGGCGTTTGCCAATCTTCCGAACCTCACCCGGCGACAATACAGCCTGGTTTTATACGTCCTGGTTTGGGCGCTTACCCTCATTTCTCTCGGAGTCGCGGTCAATTTTGCCCTGCACTTTGATACTATTCTGAAAGGGCTCGGTGAGGGCCGTCCCGTACCGGTTCCGCGCAGCCATATCCGTTTCAGCCTGATCACGGCAACGGGCATCCTGGCCGGCGCCTGGCTTTGGGCACAAGGGTTTTACTGGAAATGGCGCCGGGAGCGCTGGGTATTGGCAGGCGCCGTGATCTTTCTGTTCCTGTTCATACACGTTCTCTCGGTCAGAAGCGGGATCGTGGGGCTCTACGCGTTGGTGTTTTTCACTATTGCCTGGTATAGCCTGCAGACCCGCCGCTGGAAAACCGGTGTCGTTGCCTTTGTGCTGGCGGTACTTTTACCTGTCACGGCCATCAATGTAATCCCCAGTTTTCGCATGAAGGTTGACTACACCTTGTGGGACTGGCAGCAATACCGGCAAAATGAGGGCAACCACTATTCCGACTCGGAGCGCTGGGTGTCGTTGCTGGCCGGTTGGCAGATATGGCGGGAAAACCCGCTGCTCGGGGCGGGAGCAGGGGATGTCCCGGCGGAGGTGCAGCGGGTTGTCGTGCAGCATTACCCTGAATACCGGGATGCGCCCAAATTGCCGCACAACCAGTTTGTCTACATCCTGGCAGGTACGGGGCTCCTGGGTTTGACGCTGAGTCTTGTTGCCTTTCTGTCCCCGCTGATCATGGGGCAATACCGGCGCTTCTACCTGTTTTCAGCGTTTCAGGTGCTGGTTTTTATGTCGTTTCTGGTAGAGTACACCATCGAAACGGCCATTGGGGTGTCATTTTACCTGTTTTATACGCTTTGGTTTATGAAGATGTCTGCACAGAAACCCTGAAAACCCATACTTGCCATGTTTGCAAAAAAATCATACGGCCAGCACTTTCTGAAAAACGACAGTATCGCCGCGCGCATCGCCGGCAGCCTGCAACAGGCTGACCGTACGGGCCACGTACTCGAAATCGGGCCCGGCATGGGCATGCTGACCAAACACCTGCTTGCCCATACCGGATATACTACCTATGCCGTGGAGGCCGACCGCGACATGGTGGCCTATCTGGAAAAAAACTATCCGGATCTCTCCGGGAGGCTTATCCTGAAAGATTTTCTTGACTTCGATCCCTCAGAAGTATTCGGGAACCAGGCGTTTTGCCTGATCGGCAACTTCCCTTACAACATCAGCACACAGATACTTTTCAGACTGCTCGACCTGCGCGACCAGATACCGGAGATGGTGGGTATGTTTCAGAAGGAAGTGGCCGATCGGGTAGTGTCAGAGCCGGGTTCCAAAGTTTATGGCATTACGAGTGTACTGGCACAGGCCTTTTTCAAAACGGAATACCTGTTTACGGTCGAACGCGGTTCCTTCAACCCGCCGCCCAAGGTGTTGTCGGCAGTGATCCGGCTCACGCGTAAGGAGAACTTTGAACTCGGTTGCGACGAAAAATTGTTCAGGCAGGTGGTGAAAACGGCCTTTAACCACCGCAGAAAAATGCTGCGCAATACGCTGAAGCCGTTTTTCCCGCCGGAGAAACTGATGGAAGACCCCTTTTTTGAAAAACGCCCGGAAGTATTGGGGTGGGAGGAATATGTACGCCTCGTTCGGGAGGTTACGGGTTAGGGCGGGGTATGGAGGTTTCGGGTTTCGGAGGTTTCGGGTTGCGGAGGTTTCGGAGGTTTCGGGTTGCGGAGGTTCCGGGCTTGCAGTTGATCACTGGAGGAATGGAGGTGGTTCGGAAGGAAATTTTTCGTCAGCATTCAGATGGGGTGGTACGACCTGATGCAGCGTCTTTACGGGATGGCGCTGTCCTTTGATTTCAGTGGAATGCAGGTGTTTGATCAGCCCCTGAATAGCAGCGCCGACGCGCCATGCAAGTTTATCCAGTAACTGGCGCTCTTCTTCCGTGATATAACCCCAGTCTAAAGCGCGATAGGCCTGGGAACGCACTTCGCCGCTTGATCCCTTTGCAACTCCCAGGAAATATATGAATTCGTTTCTGCTCCCCCGTTCAAAGCCTTCCGCGATACAATCCATAGCCGAACCGGAGGATGCTTTTATCTGTTTTTTTAATTCCCAATCCGCGCAGAACCTGTCCTTATCCGTAAAGTTTTTCACTACCTGACACATTTCCCGTGCAATTTGCCAGGCTTCGATATCTTCAAATTTATGGAATGTCATTTTGGAGGGCTTTATCTCAATAATATAAAATAATTACATAAAAAGTACTTAAACTATTGTACTACAAATAAATATACAATAACTTTTTTCTGCCGCAACCCGCAACCCGCAACCCGCAACCCGCAACCCGCAACCCGCAACCCGCAA
>CALMBD010000255.1 GCA_937861115.1 uncultured Bacteroidota bacterium
GTTGTAAACACCCGTCCGCATCACGCGCGCGCAACGCACCAAGCAGTGGTAAAGCACCCGTATAGTGGACGGGTGTTTACAACAAGACAAGGGGTATCATGGAGCGCGTGGTGGAACGAGTATGTTTAAATTTTGGTCGCCGGGCTGCCTGCGGCCCGGCGACCAAAATTTAAACATACTCTAACTCTCTATGGTACTGATGCAGTAAATTTCATATCGCCATAATACCTTTCCGATTCGTCGTCGTAAAACTACTGTGCACTATGGACTGGCACTACGAAAAACACCGCGCCCCCAGAGCTGCCCCCGGCGCCACCCGAAAGTCTTATGGCGCCACCTGGTGGGGAAAGCAATGGCTGCAGGCGCTCACAGATATCGACTACTCCAACCGCCTGCCGCGCGGAAAAACGTATGCCAACAAAGGGCTGGCCCACGACCTGGAATTGCAGGGCAATACCATCACAGCCAAAGTAACAGGCACGCAACCCAAGCCTTACCGGGTCAATATTACCGTACCGGCTTTCGACGCAGATACCCGCGAACGCCTGCTGCGCGTAGTGACTGAAAACCCGCTCTTTCTCTCCAAACTGCTCAACCGCGAGTTGCCCCCTGAATTGAACGAAGCCTGCTTAGCCAAAGGAATTCACATTTTCCCTCGTCGCTGGGATGACCTGAAAGGCTCTTGCTCCTGTCCCGACTGGGCCGTGCCTTGCAAACACATGGCGGCCGTGTTGTATCTGGTAGCCAATGAAATAGACAAAAATCCATTCGTTGTTTTCGATTTGCACGGACTCGACCTGGTAGCCGACCTGCAGGAAAGCGGCTATACGGAAGAAGCAGGCGAATTGGTGCCGATCACCGGATTGGCCCAATTGCAACAGGAGGCTGCCCCTGAAAACGCGGATTTCTTCTTCGATGAGGAACGCCTTGCGGCACTTGACTTTTCAATCATACCCGATTGCCGCGACAACCTGCTTCGCCTGCTAACCGAAAAACCAGTGTTTTTCCCGGAAGGCGATTTCAAAAAGATACTCACCTTGACGTATAAAAATACTGCCGCCGGGGTCGAATCGTCAACAGAGGTAGTACAGGACTTACCGGGCGGGCACGCGCATGCCCTGCAGGTCACCGAAAAGGTGTTGTTGATACTGGATGCGGCAGATGGCGGTTTTCTAGACTGCTCCCTGTTCGATACGCGCGATGAAAGCGTGCTCGAATTTGAATCGGTGGCGGGGCTGGTAGATTTTCTCAAAGCGCTGCCGTCGGCCCAAGTAGCCCAAAGTGCGCCGGAACTCCGTTCGGTGCACCTGGCATACCGGCTCGCGGAAACACTGGCCCGCAAAGGAGCTTATGTGCCACAAATTTTAGCCCTCCCGGTTGGGGAGGGTCGGGGTGAGGCTTCCTTTCTAATACGCTTCGTGCCTGCCCTGTTGAATGCAGAAGTGCGGGCCGTTTGTGATCAATCGAGCGCCTTGCTGGCGCCGGGGATGCTGTTTTATGCTGGCGAAGCGGACAGCCGGGAGCCGGTACAAGCGGACTACCAGTCCGCGTTACTTTCCGTTTTTCTTGGCTATTTTGCACAACAATATTCCGAAAAAGCGGTCCGCGAAGGCGATCTCCCGCGCTGGTTTTTTTCCGGCGCTCCAGCCGTCTTTAACCGTTTTGAAAACCGGGAATACCCCAAAAACATCCACCTGTGGCTCAGCCGGTTTTTTATCGCGGAAAAGGATTTTGTGCCCGTATTCGAAGTGAACGACGAGGAGGATAGGTTTGAAGTGAGCGTCAGCATCGAGGACAAAACAGCGGCGTTTCAGGCGCCGGTGCCGCTGGCATCAATTTTTTCGGATAAAAAACACGCCCGCCTCCGCCTCGACGCCCTGCGCGACCTGAGCATGGTGGCGGAGTTTTTTCCACCCCTGAATGGTCTGATCGCCTCCAAAGGCAAGGAAAGGCTGCGGTTCGACAGCAGGTCTTTTGTTGAGGTCTTTTTTAACGCCCTGCCCGTTATTCGACTGTTTGGTATCCGGGTGCTATTGCCCAAATCGCTTCAAAAACTGCTGCGCCCGGCGGCGTCGATGACGCTGAGCGCCAGCAACAAAGGCAAAGTCGCCGGCGCCGGCCTGCTGTCGTTTGCCAACATGATCGATTTCCAATGGCAAATCGCGCTCGGCGACGAACTGCTTTCTCCCGACGCATTTTTGAAACTGGTAAAAACCATGCGCGGCATTGTACGGCTGGCCGACGGCTATGCATACGTGGATGAAAAGGAAATCGCTGCGCTGCTGGAAAAGATCGAAAACACGCAGGCGCCCACTGGCCCCAAACTGCTGCAAATCGCCCTTTCCGGCGAATACCAGGGCGCCCCGGTACGCCTCGATGAGTCGGCCCGCGCACTGATCGCAGATCTGCTTCGCCCTGATGCCGTGTCGCTGCCGGCCGGGCTGCACGCCACGCTGCGTCCATACCAACAGCGCGGTTTCGAATGGCTGTACAAAAACACCCGCCTTGGTTTCGGCAGTCTCATCGCCGACGACATGGGCCTGGGCAAAACCCTTCAGGTAATTACCACCCTGCAGCGCCTGAAAGAAGACGGCGCCCTCGCCGGCGACCAAAAGGTACTGGTAGTGGTGCCCACCACCCTGCTCACCAACTGGTACAAGGAAATCGCCCGCTTCGCGCCCGGCCTGCGTGTCCACATATACCACGGCCCGGGGCGCAGCCTGAAACCGCTGGTCGACGCCGACATCCTGCTCACTACCTACGGCGTGGTGCGATCCGAAATCACGGAATTGCAAAAGAAAAACTGGCTCGTGACTGTCATAGACGAGGCGCAAAACATCAAAAACCTGGAAACTTCCCAAACCAAGGCCGTGAAAAAACTCCAGGCGCCCGTGCGCATCGCCATGACTGGCACGCCCGTGGAAAACCGTCTGAGCGAGTATTTCTCTCTTTTTGAATTTGCCAACCGCGGCTACCTGGGATCGCTTAAAGAATTCACCGACGAATATGCCAAACCCATCGAGTTGGAGCGCAACCACGCCGTGATTGATCGCTTCCGCCGCGTCACCGCGCCTTTCCTGCTGCGCCGCGTGAAGACGGACAAAAGCATTATCAGCGATTTGCCGGACAAGATCGAAACGGATCAGTTTTGTACCCTGACCCCGGAACAGGCGGCATTGTACCAGAACGTGGTGGACGAGTCGCTCCGCGCCATTGAAAAAGAACAAGAAGGCGTCATCAAACGCCAGGGCCTGGTGTTGAAGATGCTCACCGCACTCAAACAGGTCTGTAACCACCCTGCACATTTTTTGAAAAAACCGGCGGCCGACCCCGGACTCTCGGGGAAGACCCAGTTGCTGCTCGAACTGCTCGCACAAATCCAGGATAACGGCGAAAAAACGCTGATTTTTACCCAATACCGCGAAATGGGCGCGTTGCTTGTGCCCCTGCTGCGCGACCATTTGGGCCTCGACGCCGCCTTTCTGCACGGCGGGGTGTCGCGAAAGGGGCGTGACGAAATGGTGGAAGCCTTCCAGCATCAGCACAGCGAGCGCATTTTACTGTTGTCGCTAAAGGCCGGCGGCACAGGCCTCAACCTTACTGCCGCATCCAATGTGATCCACTACGACCTCTGGTGGAATCCCGCCGTGGAAGCCCAGGCCACCGACCGCGCCTTCCGAATCGGCCAGCAGCGCAATGTGCAGGTGCATCGCTTTATCACGCAGGGTACATTCGAGGAGAAAATCAATGCGATGCTCCAATCAAAAAAAGAACTGGCTAACCTGACGGTCGCAAGCGGCGAAAAATGGGTGGGAGATTTGACGAATGCGGAGTTAAGGGAGTTGGTACGGTTGGGGTGACGTTCACCGCGTTACCGTTGTGTTTTGTGTAAAGTTTTTCAGGACGAGATAACGTTTTAGGTGGTTCGGTTTTGCCCAACAGATTTTCATAGTAGCGTGACTGGATGTTGCGTTAAAGTTGGCGGGGCATAGTGACAGATAGCAACAAAAAAAACCGTATCCACCTGATTTTCAGGCAAATACGGCTTGTAAAAGTAGTCCCGACGGGAATCGAACCCATATCTAAGGTTTAGGAAACCTCCATTCTATCCGTTGAACTACGGGACCTTGATACATTGCTGGCCTTGTTGCATTGCTGACCTTGTTGCATTGCTAAACTATTGTGCAACAATGTCATCATTGAAACAATGTAACAATGCCCGCAATGTCAGGCCGCAAATTTAGCCCATTTTTTCTTTTCCACCACCGATCCCCCTGCCGCCGAGTTCAATAATCTGCAGATCACCGATCTTGCCCCGGTCGAGGGTAAAGCGGACGAGGGTCTTGACCTTGTGCCAGCCTTCGTTGCCGCAGGCGCCCGGGTTGATGTGCAGAAAGCCCAGCGAGCGGTCGGGCATCACCTTCAGGATATGCGAATGGCCACTGATAAAAAGTCCGTCTCTGGGCGGGTCGGCCTGAAGGATGCTGCGCACGCGGGGATTGTAGCGGCCGGGATAGCCACCGATATGGGTCATGAAAACCGGCACACCATCGCACTCAAAACGCAGATCGAGCGGCATCTCGGCCCGGATTTCCTTGCCGTCGATGTTGCCGTACACGCCCCGCAACGGTTTGAACGCCTTCAGTCGGTCCATTACGGCCACATCCCCGAAATCGCCGGCATGCCACACCTCGTCGCATTCGGCGAAGTACTGGAACACCTTCTCGTCGAGAAAGGAATGGGTGTCGGAAAGCAGGCCTATTTTGGTCATGTCGTCAGTAGCGTCATTTCGTCATTGTCGCCATTCATCATTCATCATTCCTATTCCACCATCAAATTACACCCGCGCATTTCTGCCACATCGAGCCTCCCCAGCACCTCGAAGCGGCCGTCGGCATATACCTTGCCCACATCTTCGGTCTGGATAAAACAGCAGGTGTCGAGGTTGGCCAGGTCGATGGCATTGAGTACGCCGGTGCGCCCCGGTGCAACCGGACAAAAAGGATCATTGACCTCGGTCGCAACCATGAGCAGGGTGCCGGCGGGTGTAAAGATAGAACCGCCCGTCGCATACGCCTGGGAAAACAATTCGGTCATGCCGTATTCGGAATGTATGACCGGGAGGTTGAAGGCATCGCCGAGAACCTGGTGCAGTTCGGTGCGGGTCAGTTCGCGCCGCCGGCCCTTCATGCCGCCTGTCTCCATGACGACGATGCCGGAAAGGTCCATCGGGTGCCGTTCGGCAAAATCGAGCAGGGCAAAACTGACCCCAAGCAACACTGTCGGGATTTGTTTGTTTTTACAGTGTTGCAGCGCCGCTTGCAGGCGTTCCGGTTCGTGGAGGAAAAAACCGCTTTCGGGGAAGCGCGACTGCCGGATAAAATGATCGGCCATGGCCACGAGCGACGAGCCGCCGCGTTCCAGGTAGGAGGGCAGCAAGGCGAGGAAACACCAGTCCTGCGGATCGCCGTAGCGCTGCGCAAAGCCCTTGCGGGCGCTGGACAGGTAAAAGTCGAGGTCGCGCACGAGGTGTCGCGATGGCGTTTGTCCGGTCGTGGCGCTGCTGGTAAAGGTGGTTTGAGGCTGCCAGTCGCCGCTTTGTACAGTATGCGTTTTAAAAAAGCGGATCGGCAGGAAAGGGATGGAAGCGGGGTCGACGATGGTCCGGACATCGCGGCCAAGCAATTCCAGGTATCGGGAAAAAACGGGGTTGCAGACAGCCTGGTAGCGCAACACTGCAAGCGCCGCAGCGTCAAAGGTCTCCGCGTTCAAATCCGCCAGCAGTGGCAATAAATCTGCCCGATCCGGTGTTTGCATGTCTGATTTTTTTGCAATTTTGGCCACAAATTACAACCTGAACTTTCGCTATGAACAAATCAATCTATACCGGCGCAATTTTTCTGGCACTACTGGCGGCTATCCTGGTGCCCCAGTGCGTGAAGCCGCCGGATTACCCGGACGAGCCGGTCATCAAATTTTCGAGCATCTCCAAAACAACGATGAAACAGCTCCCGCTGGGCCCCGACAGTGTGCTGATCTCTTTCGAGTTTACCGACGGCGACGGCGATCTCGGCTCTATCAACGACGAACCCAATATTTATATTCAGGATGGCCGCGACGAGTTCAACCTCCCCCCCAACCAGTTGCCCTATATCCCGCCTCAAGGAGCCGGCAACGGCATCTCGGGCCTGATCTCGATTGTAGTGCCGAGTTCCTGCTGTATCTACAACGACCCCGGCGGCTTTGCGCTGGTGTGTGAAGATGCGCCGATTCTCTTTGATACGCTCACGTATGTTATCTGGATAAAAGACCAGGCAGGCCACGAAAGCAACAAGATCGAGACGCCGCCGATCGGGCTGATCTGCAAGTGACCTGGGGACCGATCGCGGGTTTGCCATGTTGTAAAGTTGACAGGCTTTCCTTTTTTCTGACAGGATTAACGATTAACTGGTTTTCTGACAGGATTAACAGGGTTAACAGGGTTAACAGGTTTAACAGGATTGACAGGTTTAACAGGATTGACAGGTTTAGAGGGGTTAACTGGTTACCCTTTTTCTGACAGGATTTTCGGCGGCGAAGCCGCCTCTTTTATCATGTTAATCCTGTCAATCATGCATTCATGTCAATCCTGTCAATCCTGTCAGAAAAATAGTTAATCCTGTCTGAAAATTTCAGTTCGCGTTAAAATGGAACCCGCCCCTTTGAATCCCCTCATTTGAAAAAACTAAAAATCGTTTTGCCGTAGTTCCGCACATCGACCAGGTGCGGATGGTTGAGAAAATCATGGTGGGGGTTGTGCTCCATCACAAACATACCGTCGGGGAGCAACAGGTCTTTTTCAAATATCTTGTCGGGGATGGTATCGATGGTCGGCAGGGTGTACGGCGGCCCGGCAAATATATAGTCGTATTGCTCCTTCGAAAATTCCATAAAGCGAAACACATCCATCTGGAATATCTTCAGGAAGGGTTCTATGCCCAGTTCCTGCGCCGTTTTGCGCACAAAACGGACCGCTCCGGGAAATTTGTCTACATAGGTCACGTCTTCGCAGCCGCGCGAAATGAATTCGTAACTGTGGCTGCCGGTACCGCCGAACAGGTCGAGCACCTTCGACGCTTCGAAGTCGATCTGGTTGTTCAGGATGTTGAACAGCGCTTCCTTGGCGTGGTCCATCGTCGGCCGGGTCGGCCAGCCGTCAGCCGGCGGATTGAAGCGCCGGCCCTTGAATTTTCCTCCTATTATTCTCATGGTCAAAGGGTTGTGGCAACGCTGAACAGGTCGAACCAGAAATGCTCCGGCAGGTTTCCCGACCCGGAGGGCAGACCTGACTGGGCAGGCAACGTCGCGAAACGGATGGTGCGGATATAGCGATCCAGCAGTTTGAAGGTCTCCGAATCCGCCTCGATATGCCCGCTTACCGTCAGTGCTACAGCCCCGGGATCGAGGCGAAACTGCTCGTAGGCCAGCAGGACAAAGTACAGCAGGTCGACCGGCTTGGCAAAGTCGAAAGCGTTGTAAAAGATGAGGTTTTGCCGGTCAAATACCGCGATTTGCACGACCTGGTTGCGCAGGTTGGCGCACACGCCGTATTCGCGCAGGGGCACAAGGTTGCGCCATGATTTCAGCAATGCAGTGGCCAGGTGTATCGGGCGTCCCGAGGGAAAATACTGGTCGCAGATATGGATCACATCGGGGTCTGCCGCATACACCAGAAAACATTCGAACTCCGGCAACACATCGTACCGGTACGCGTATTCCGCCGAAGGCAACAGCAATTTAAAATAGTCCGGCAGGTGGTCGGCGTCGAACATACGCCGCGGTACCAGGGTGGCATAGCGGTTAAATATGGCGTAGCGCACCTGCTGAAACGGCAGGGACAGGAGCGGCTCCGATCCGAAAATCATGCGCAGGCTCGTCCCGTTATCCGAGCCGTTGTACCCCGGCGGGGCGAAGTTCCAGGCCTTCAGTGCCTGAACGGCGCCGTTGCTGCCGGTGGCATACAGGGAAAAACCTTCCGATCCGACAAGCACGCTCAGAGAGCCCGCTGCCGCCGTACCGGCATCCAGTGCCGGATTGTGGAAATCGAACAAGTTTTTATCCATGCTGAAAAAAGAAAGGCCGGAAAACCGAAACCGGCAGCAAATATGCACAGTTTCGGGCTTCCGGCCTTCATTCCAGGCTGCTCAATTGTTCAACTCCTGGAAACAGCCGGTGCGGCGGCAGTGGAATCGCCGATTTTGCAGGAGCCATTGTAGCGGGCGCCTTCTTCCACCACCATCGTGCGGGCCGAAATATTGCCCTCGATGACCGCCGATTCCATCAGGTGCAACGCTTCCTTGACCACAACATCGCCCTTGATCTTGCCCTTGATGGCGGCGTCGCGCGCGTGGATGTTGCCCTGCACATAACTGGTGTCGCCCATTACAAAGCGCTTTTCCACCCTGACTTCACCGTGTATGGCGCCGTCGAGCCGGACGTTCTCCGCACAGGCGAATTTCCCTTCTATTACGGTGCCTTTGGCGATCACGGTGGTGGCTACGCCGTCCTTTTCACTGCCGTTCGACAGCGCAGTTGCCGCCGAAGCGGGCTTTTTTTCTTTTGTATTTGTTCCAAACATACAAACAGGAGGTTAGGATAACAATAGTTTGCTCACAGTATCCGGACCGAAGCCCGTACCACATCGTGTGTGATAAAGAATCGTGCCAAACTCGGGGTGCCGGCGACGGCATATCCCGCCGGTCGGCGTACCGGCAAATATGTATCTGCCTAAACCGGTTCTGCAGGAATCCCCCTCACGGACAATGCAAATATCGTATTTTTGCACCGAAAACCGCGCCTAAGCCTCTTTAAAATCTGATTATCAGTGTAATATGGATGTAATTATTTTAGCCATTGAATCTTCTTGCGACGATACCTCTGCTGCCGTGATCCGCAATGGCGAAGTGCTGTCCAATTGTATCGCCAACCAGGAGGCACACCGGCTTTATGGCGGCGTGGTACCCGAAGTGGCGTCGCGCGCGCATCAGGCCAATATGATACCCGTTGTCGACCTGGCCCTGAAAAAAGCCGGTGTGGCGAAGGCCTCGATCAATGCCGTCGCCTTTACGCGCGGTCCGGGACTGCTGGGGTCGCTGCTCGTCGGCACTTCTTTTGCCAAGGGCTTTGCGCTCAGCCGCGGACTTCCGCTTATCGAGGTCAACCACATGCAGGCGCACGTGCTGGCGCATTTTGCCGAAGACCCCAAACCGCACTTCCCTTTCCTCTGCCTGACGGTGAGCGGCGGCCATACCCAGATCGTGCTGGTGCGGGATTTTCTGGATATGGAGGTGATCGGCGAAACCCTCGACGACGCGGCGGGTGAAGCCTTCGACAAATCGGGCAAGTTGCTTGGCCTGGGCTATCCGGCAGGACCGCTCATCGACAAACACGCCGCCGCGGGGCAGGTGCGTTTTCCATTCCCCGAACCTGCCGTCCCGGAACTGAACTTCAGTTTCAGCGGACTGAAAACCAGCATTTTGTATTTTCTAAAAAAGGAAGTGGGCAACAACCCGGATTTTGTGCAGGAGAACCTGGACGACATCTGCGCTTCCATTCAGGACACGATTATTACCATCCTGCTGAAGAAACTCCGCAAGGCAGCGCGGCAAACCGGCATCCGCGAAATCGCCATTGCAGGTGGCGTGAGCGCCAATTCAGGACTGCGCCGCGCCCTGGAATCAATGGGTGAAAAAGAAGGCTGGACAACCTATGTCCCGGCCTTTCAGTACTGCACCGACAATGCAGGCATGATCGGCGTCACGGCGTATTACAAGTATCTGAAAGGAGAATTTTGCGGACAAGACGCTGCTCCTTTTGCGCGCTAGAGGGTGTCCGATACCGTCTCATCGACGATCCACTGCTCGTATTCGGTATTGGCGCGCACCTCGAAACGCAGGATACAGGGCACTTCATACGGATGTTGGGCCCGAACGGCTTCTTCCACCCGCCGTTCGAGCGCGGACTGCGTTTTTAAAACCGATACCCACTCGCCCTCGTGAACGATATCCTGATGCCACCAGTAGGCACTGGTGACGGGAAAGATATTGGCGCAGGCCACCAGGCGCCTTTTCACCAGAAATTCAGCGATACTTCGGGCGGTCTGCTCATCCGGATGGGTAATGTAAAACAGGAGGAACGGCATGATACTGTTGTCTTTTCAAGGAAGAAAAAATGTAGGCCGGGCGACGTTTGTGCATTGTTAACGCATGGCGAAGAAACTTATCGGCCAAAATGCTGTCAATACAGATAATTTTACGCGAAAATATCATTTCCCCGGCGTTTTCAGCGCCATTAAATTAATGTTACAACATGAAGAATTTCCTCCTCGCAGCCGGCGTGCTGCTTTTTTCCGGCGCCCTCCTCGCCGCCTTTAGTATCCGGGGAACCAATACCACACAGCCCCCTGCCGACACGCTCAAGTGGTACACCTGGGAAGAAGCCGTCGAGTTGAACAAAACGGCACCCAAAAAAATATTTGTCGACGTGTATACCGACTGGTGCGGCTGGTGCAAGCGCATGGACAAAAGCACATTTGCCGACTCCACCATCTCGGCGTATATGGCCGCCAATTTCTATCCCGTAAAACTGAACGCCGAGCAGAAGGGCGATATCGAATTCAACGGGCAGACCTTTAAGTACATGGAAACCGGCAATGGCCGCGGGGTGCATACCCTGGCCTATTCCTTGCTGGAGGGTGATATGCGCTACCCGAACTTTGTATATCTCAACGAAAAGTTCGAACGCATCATGATATCGCCGGGGTATAAAGAGCCGAACGACATCATTAAGGAACTCAAGTTCGCTGCGGAAGAACAGTATTCCAAGACGACCTGGGAAAAGTATCGGGATGAAAATTGACCCGGGGGGCCTGTCATAAGTCGCGTTGCCTGCAGGGCGACGGAATCTTAGTGGTGGCACATGGGTAATACTTGCCGTTTTTTCGCAAAAAAACGGCAAGTATTACCCATGTGCCACCACCAGGTATATTGCATTTGGATCGACAAAGGGCAAAGCGACTTATAACACACGCACGTCTTTTTACCACTAAGCCTGTCGACTCCTGCAACTATATCTGGTTTTCCTAAAACCGCCTTATTAATTCCTCCAGGGCAGTTCCAGTACACGTTGCGCTGCCAGTTCGCCGAGGCGAATGCCTTCGTCACAGTCCATGCGGAAATGTACACCCAGCGGGATGCGCGAATAAGCGTCTTCACGAGCCAGTTCGGAGAACGAGGAAAGCGTACGCGGAGTTCCATTAAATTCCGAGCGGCTGAGGTGGCACTTGTCGGTAAACACGTAGGTACCCGGGTGCTTGCTGTTAAACTCAAAGAAGGAAGACAGGATTTTGGCGCCGGCGCCACCGAAACCCGAGTGCCCTGACGGGTAGGCCGGGAATCCGGGCGTCACGCCCTGGTAGCCAGCAACAGGGTTATTGAGAATCGGCAGCCAGTCTGCTGCATCGGGGTATTGCTGGGAAACGACCCGGCGTATGTACGACACAGGGCGCTCCACGTTGTACACATATTTGGATTGCCAGATGGCCACGCTGATGTCGTTGAGCGCCATTCCCATTTTGGCGTACATTTCAACAGATTCTTCGAGGTTGATGCCTTCATATTCCACCACCTGGTTGGCCACAGCGATCAATCGTGCCGGTGGCGAGAAAGTAAGCCCCAGGATATCATCGCTCCAGAACTCGCCCAGCCAGCGCTCTTCGTAGGCGCCGGGGCCGTTGTCCTTGATGTTTTTTACACGCGTATAGGCTTCCATTGCCTGCGAATAGAACAGCGACTGCTGGTTTTCACTGTAAGGTATGGGAGGGCGACAAAGTTGCTCCTCTTCTGACAGGGCAAAAGTGCGCACCTGTCCCCAGAAGGGAAACATGCCGTTCACAAAATCAGGAACAGTCGGCGCCCAGTAGCCGGGCCCCTGCGGGGCGTTGTACGGCGGTTGCGGGTTCAGGAACGCATTGTGCGCTTCCATATCTGTCTTTTCCCAGTCGTACATAGCCGCTGCCACCCGCAGTCCGCGCTCCACCGAACGGCTGAGTATCTCGGGTGATGTTTCCTGGGCGTACTGGTCGTAAAGTTGCAGGCGGGTCTGTTCGATACTCTGGAAAAGGTCGGAATACTGGTTCTCCATGTGGAAGAAGAACCTTTTCATCAGGTATGCATATACTTCGTTGACGACCGCAGGCCAGTAGTATTCCTCGGACTCATCGAATTCCGGGATAGCCAGACCGGGATAGAAATTGGCCAGGGAGTTGTAGCCGGGCATTCCGGGTACAACAGCCTCGTATGCGGCGTATCCGAGATAGCCCAAAGCGTGTGGAACCGGCCCCGGCCGATAGCCGACAGCATAGCGGTCAAGTTTCAAAAACACATCATTCCAGCGGAGCAGTACTGTATTGTCAAACTCCCGAACCAGCTTCCGGTTCTGCTCTACCTTGATATCTTTACAGGACTCGACAAATACGGCGCCAAATAAAACGGCAAAGAGGAGAAGAAACTTTGTGTGTCGAATTACTTTCATGAACTATAATATTTAGTTGTTTGTCAATAACAGATAATCAAAAGGCAGCCCAACCGGCAATTTCCGCAAAATACGCAGCCGGCAACACCTGTAAGATTACCCCGATTAAAATTGAGGCAAATATCATGCTAATTTCTGAGCATTATTGTATACCGGATGCGGGATTTTATTGCCCCGTACCGGAAAATTTTTACAGGGTAAAGATCGGAGCCGGGACCCAAAATTGTTCGTTCCAATATAAAAAAGCGGCGTTACACCAGTCGTGAACGCCGCTTTTCATATCCGATTCAATATCCGGACTAAGTCGTTGCCCCTTGCACCTGCGTGTTCTGGGCGTTCTCCCACTCATAGAGCCCCTCAATGGAGAGGTAACGTTCCCCTGTGTCATAATTGAAGCCGAGCACGCGCGCACCGGCGGGAATTTCGGTTAGTTTTCGGGCGATGGCGGCCAGCGTTGCGCCGGATGAGATGCCTCCGAATATGCCTTCTTCGACGGCAGCGCGCTTCGCAAACTCAAAAGCCTCATCTTTGGAAACCTGGATCACACCGTCGAGTATGTCGGTATGCAGGTTTTTGGGGATGAACCCTGCGCCGATTCCCTGGATCGGGTGCGGCCCAGGGGCGCCGCCGGAAATGACCGGACTGAGTTCGGGCTCCACGGCAAAGACCTTTAGTTTCGGAAAAACCCCTTTCAGCACTTCCGCCACGGCAGTGATGTGCCCGCCGGTGCCGACACCTGTGATCAGATAGTCGATGCCGTCGGGAAAATCCTTCAGGATCTCCTGTGCGGTCGTGGTTTTGTGAACGGCAATATTCGCCTCGTTTTCAAATTGCTGCGGCATCCAAGAATTGGGAATTTCCCCGAGCAGTTCGACGGCCCGCTCGATAGCGCCCTTCATGCCCTTTTCGCGGGGGGTGAGGTCGAATCTCGCGCCGTAGGCCGCCATCAGCCGGCGGCGCTCGACACTCATGCTTTCCGGCATCACCAGGATGAGCGGATATCCTTTGACGGCCGCCACAATAGCCAGGCCGATACCGGTATTGCCGCTGGTCGGCTCGATGATGACGCTGCCGGGCTTGAGTTCGCCGCGCTTTTCAGCATCTTCGATCATAGACAGCGCAATGCGGTCTTTGATGCTGCCTCCCGGATTGGCGCGTTCCAGTTTGAGCCACACCTCGGCCTTGTTGCCAAACAGTCGGTTGATGCGTACGTGGGGCGTGTCGCCAATTGTTTCCAAAATGTTGTTCGCTTTCATGTAATAGAAATAAAGGTTGAAGATTGAAGGTTGGCAATTGATATTGGGATACTTAGATAACAAAACTTACCGGTTCGTCGAAAGGCCTGGTGCGCACTTTTACCTGCGACTGGTGGAGCACCACAGAATATGGCGGCACACTTTCGGTAAGCCAGCTGTTGCCGCCGATCACGGAATCGTGCCCGACTACCGTACTGCCGCCCAGAATGGTGCAGTTGGCGTACAGGATACAATTATCTTCTATGGTCGGGTGGCGCTTTTTGTTGGCCAGTGATTTTTCCACTTGTACCGCACCAAGCGTCACACCCTGGTAAAGTTTGACATTATTGCCAATGACGGCCGTCGCGCCGACGACCACCCCGGTGCCGTGATCGATGAAAAAGGAACGTCCGATTGTCGCCGCCGGGTGTATATCGATGCCCGTTTTGCCATGCAGGTATTCCGAAAAGACACGCGGCAGGAGCGGCGCCCCGAGCCGGTGTAACAGGTTCGCCATTCGATAGATCGCTATGGCCTGAAATCCGGGGTAAGTAGCCAGCACCTCCTCCAGGCAGGTCGCTGCCGGATCAAAATGAAGGATGGCGTTCGCATCTTCAAGCATAGCCTCGTGAACGCCCGGTAATTGTCCGAAAAAACCGTCCGCGATCTCTGAAGCCCTGGCATCCTTGTCCTGCACAAGCGGTACCAGTATTTTGATTAGCTCATGCCGCAATATGTTGTATTGAACACGTGCGGGCCTCGGACTATCGTCCAGCATGGGAAACAGAAAGCAAAAGAGGGCGTCTGCCAACCGATGTGCATCTATCCGGGCCGGCAACCGGGTGGCATATGTCTCCTGGGAGGCATCGAGTTTTTGAAAGAATTGATCCAGAACGGGTTTCATATGTGCGTTGCGAGCGTGAGCAGGGAATGGGTCTAAACAATATATCAATACAACAAAGAAGCAATGCAACAATGTAGCAATACAACAATGCACCTAACCACCAACTAAAAAGCGCCTTTCTCGAACAAGTCGGGAAAAGGCGCTTCAACAAGGGAGGTATTTGAAATATTGATCTTTAAGTCCAAATGCATACCGTTGTTGTCATCCTTTTCCTTGAGGGGGACAACAGCAACAACAAGTTCCGTTTGGAGCAGTTTTAATATGCATTTTGCGTATTTTTTGCAGGACAAACTTATCTGGTTAAACAATGAGATACAAGACGGGTTTAGATTTTTAACGAAAAAGTGATCTTTATTTTCTGTGGCAAACACTCCAAACAACCCTTCCACCACCGACCTTTGCCCGATACATCGCCAGCAACCACGCAACCCGAAACCTATCAAACCCGAAACCTTTTTAAACCTTCTCAATATGCAAGCATACCTTATCGACGGCATTCGCACCCCCATCGGCAACTTTGGCGGCAGCCTGGCGCCTGTACGCACCGACGACCTCGCCGCACATGTGATCCGGGAACTCCTGGCGCGGCATCCCGGTCTCGATCCGGCAGCTGTTGCCGATGTGATCCTGGGTTGCGCCAATCAGGCCGGCGAAGACAACCGCAATGTGGCGCGCATGGCGCTCCTTTTAGCGGGCCTGCCCTGGTCGGTGCCCGGCGAAACCGTCAACCGGCTTTGCGCCAGCGGCATGTCGGCAGTTATACATGCCCGGCGGGCCATACACGCGGGCGACGGCGATCTTTTCATCGCCGGCGGCGTCGAAGGTATGACCCGCGGCCCGTACGTCATCAGCAAAACGGCCAAACCCTTCGGAACGGACGCCCAGATGTACGATTCCAGTTTCGGGTGGCGGTTCATCAACCCGCGCATGCAGGCTCTTTACGGCACGGATGCCATGGGCATGACGGCTGAAAACCTGGCGGAGCAATACAATATCAGCCGCGACGACCAGGACAGGTTTGCCGCATGGAGCCAGATGAAGGCAACGGCCGCGCGCGACAGCGGGCGCCTGGCAGAAGAGATCGCTCCGGTACAGGCGCCCAAAGGCAAGGGCGAATTCGTGCCCGTAGAACACGACGAGTTCATCAAACCCGGCACTACCACCGAAATACTGGGCAAACTCAAACCCGCTTTCAAAAAGGACGGCTCGGTCACCGCAGGCAACGCTTCCGGTCTCAACGACGGCGCCGCAGCGCTGCTTGTCGCCTCCGAAAACGGCCTGAAAAACCATAACCTGCGCCCGATTGCCCGCATCGTCAGTTCGGCAGTTGTTGGAGTAGAGCCGCGTATCATGGGTATCGGCCCGGTAGGCGCATCGCAGCAGGCCCTGACAAAAGCAGGGTTGACACTGAACGACATGTCAGTCATCGAACTCAACGAAGCATTTGCCGCGCAGGTGCTGGCCTGTACCCGCGCCCTGGGCATCGCCGATCAGGATGAGCGCCTGAATCCCAACGGCGGCGCCATCGCGCTGGGCCACCCGCTGGGTATGTCGGGCGCCCGCATCGTTTTATCCGCCGCACGTACCCTGCAGAAGAACGGGGGACAATACGCCCTGTGCACCATGTGCATCGGCGTCGGCCAGGGGTATGCGGTGGTCCTGGAAAGAGCATAAAGGCTGCGTCATTTCTTTATTCATCATTCTTTATTCATCATTCATCATTCATCATTCATCATTAAAGAAATGCCTCTGGTTGACCTTTCACATCTTATCGAACACGGCACGGTTACCTACAAAGGACTGCCGGCGCCCATCGTTTGTGATTACCTGAGCAGGGAAGAAAGCAGGCGCCTGTATGCGCCGGGCACGGAATTCCAGATCGCCAAGATCGAAATGGTCGCCAATACGGGCACCTATCTGGATTGTCCTTTTCACCGGTATGAAGAAGGCAAAGACTTGTCGGAGATTGGCCTGGAGCAGTTTGCCAACCTCCCAGCGGTAGTAGTACGCGTTGATTACAGACAAACCAGGGCCATAGATGCGTCTTTTTTCAGGGATATAGCGGTTAAGGGGAAAGCCGTGCTGGTGCAGACAAACTGGTCGGAACTTTGGGGTACGGATGCTTATTTTGAAAACAATCCCTATCTGACAGAGGCGGCGGCGATGCACCTGGCGGAATCGGGAGCAGTACTCGTTGGCATCGACTCGCACAATATAGACAACACACAGGGCAACACCCGCCCGGCGCATACGGTCTTGCTTGGCAAGGGCGTGCTGATTGTGGAACACCTCTGCAACCTGCACCAACTACCCGGAGACGGGTTCCTGTTCAGCGCAGTACCGCCAAAATTCAAGGGCGTGGGCACCTTTCCGGTCCGCGCTTTTGCCACAATAAAGGAATAAGCATGGACACAAAAATCACAGTCCTCCGCGGCGACATCACCAAAATAGCGACAGACGCTATTGTGAATGCGGCCAATTCTTCCCTGCTGGGCGGCGGGGGCGTGGACGGCGCCATTCACCGGGCAGGTGGGCCGCAAATACTGGAAGATTGCATGCGCATCCGGGCGCGGCAGGGCGGCTGCCCAACCGGCGAGGCCGTGATCACCACAGGTGGCAAACTACCCGCGCGATACGTAATCCATACGGTCGGACCGGTTTACCGCGACGGAACGCAGGGCGAGCCGGAATTACTGGCATCCTGCTACCGGAATGCACTTCGACTCGCCATCGAAAACGGCCTGAAAACAGTGGCCTTTCCCAATATCAGCACAGGTATATACGGCTACCCCAAGGCGGAAGCGGCTGCGGTGGCCATACAAACCACAAAAGCATATATTGCTGAAAATCAGGGAAGTCTGGAGGAAATCTCCTTTGTTTGCTTCGATGAGGAAAACTACACGCTTTACTGTGAAAGGCTGTCGGAGGTCTGAATGCTGTCGCCCTCTGTTTCCAGCAGTTCTTCAGCCGGTTCGGGTGCGCGTTGCAGGTGCAGTTCAAATTCAACACCACGCATTTCCATGGTCAGCACCAGCATCGAATCCGTAACACTCATGATGTTATAGACGACCTCCTGGGGGCTTTTCTGGTGTATCTCATTCTTTTTCAATTCATAATCGGTGGGGACATCGGCGCCAAGGGGCAGATTGGTCATCATTTTCCCGTCTTCCCCGAATTGAAAAAAAACACCGGCAAGGGTACCGGTCTCGATCTTGTTGCGAAAACCCTTGCTCAGTTCCCAACGACCGAGTATCGAGGCCTGGGTTTTTTTGTTATTATCGCCGCATCCCATGAACATACAGGCGCCAAATAACAGTAAGAAAGGAATGTGGAGGTAACGCAGCATCATAATGTACGACTGGAAGCAGCCTTTTTACTTTAGTTCAACAAATCCGAATCCGAGGTGCGGAAACTCTCCAAATCCCGCATAATAGCAAAACTCTATCACCGGAATCGGCATACTGACCTCAAATTCATAAGCGAAGCCCCGCAACTGCGTAATATTCTCTGCGTTGGGCTTCAGGTGAATGAGGCGCGATTTTGCCTGTCCCAGCAATCGATAATGCATGGGAAATGCCGGGTCCAGCAGTTTTAATGCTGACAGGGATTTGAACTGCTTTGCCGCCTTGAAACGGCGCACTGTGTGACTGAAAAAACTGATATCGTAGTTTTCATTGTCCGGAAGCAGGTATGGGTTGGTCGTTTTGATCTCCTCTACCGTTGTGATGGAGATTGGCGAAACAGCCTTGAACTGCATTGTTTCCTTAAATACCGGATGTGGCATGATCTGCCAGTGCTTTACCTCAAACTGGGCGGGGCGCCCCTCCAGCGTACCAAGAGGGAGCGGCACTTGCCGGAAGAGATGCACCACCTGTTGCTCGAAAGCCGGATCCAGATAAATGGAAATGTTGAGTTTAACCTGGTTGCCCAATAACTTGAACTCCTGCTTGACCTGATCCATCTCGTATGGATAAATGGCCAGCGGACTGAAAGTGAAGAGCTTGTAATTGCGGGAACTCAGGTCAAAACCGCGCTGCTGAATCCACGACGACAGCTCGGCGCCCGCATTGGATAAAACAGAGAAGATCCACTGGGAGATCTCCGATTGGTAATTTATTGGAATAATGGTGCCCTTCTGACAGGAAAGGCTAAACTGTATGCGCATAACTATGGGTTATGATTAAAAGCCAGATTAAAACTTCCCAAGTGCTTATTTGGTGGAGTTTCGGCGCGAAAAGTACGCAAAAGTTGGTACCTGCAAAGGTTTTTTTTAACAATTGACGTTCCGACAAAACAAAGTTGGCATTTGGCTACCGGAGTATTGTTACAGAACCTTCCAATACCTCGCGGCTGCCGTCCAGATATTCGATCTCGGCAAACCAACTGTACACGCCGGGCGGAGCAGGATCGCCGCGGTATACCCCATCCCAACCGTCCGGTTCGAAGTTCGGCAAAAATCGGTCGCGCCGGAAACAAAGGCTGCCCCAGCGGTCGGCAACCTGGAACGTCAACACCTGCCGCACGCCCTCGTCGGTGTAAATACTGAAATAGTCGTTGTATCCGTCAAAATTGGGCGAGAATACATTGGGCGTCCATACGGCGCCCTTTCGGACGATGTCGACCTGTATGCTGCCTACCGCCGAGCAGCCGCCCGGGTCGGTCAGGGTAAGTGCATACATTCCACTGGCCGTGACTGTTATGCTTGAGGTGGTGTCGCCGGTACTCCATATGTACTGGTATCCCGGCGCCGGGTCGGGGCCGACAGTAAGGAAGTGCCCCTGTGCGATCAGGGTATCGGCGCCCAGGTCGACCACAGGTGGAGGGGGTGGAATGATCAGGATAGTATCGAAAGCCACGCAGCCGAACTCGTCCTGCACCACCACGTTGTATGCGCCTGCGGCGCTGGAAGGGGCGGAGAGGATATTTCCCGTCACCCCTGTATTCCAGGTATAGATACAGGTGGTGCATCCCGGGATGGTGGCGTCGAGCAATACGGTATCCTGGTTACACGGCGACGACGGACCGCTGCCGGCGATTTGCACGGACAGGTCGCAGGCGAAGGAGAGCACCCAGAAATCGTTTACGCCAAAGTTTTGCTCCGTTTTTTCAAAATCGATACCGCTTTCCGAATGTCCGCCGATCACATAGGACCCGTCCGGCCGGAATGCAATTTTCGTCAGCGCATCGTTGGCCGTACCGCCGATGTTTGTTTGCCAGAGGGCATTTCCGGCATCGTCGAGGCCAACAAGCCAGTAATCGAACCCGCCATGCGACGCCGTGGTTTTATTGCCTGAAATATCCGAGTCGCTCACCCCGCCCAGCACCAGTTGGCCCAGGGGATTTTCCTGCACGGCGTACAGATCGTCAAGCCCGGCGCCGCCAAAACCAAATTCGCCCAGTTTATTGCCGTCCGGGTCGAGTTCCAGCAGCCAGTAATCGCTGTCGCCGCCGTAAAACGGCGTCGATTTGCCGTTGTTGAAAGGCCCTGCCGGAGCGGGCATCGAGCCGGAACGCCCGCCAAGAAATATCCTGTTGCTGAATTGCGACACGTGCAGCGCATAGGCGTAATCTTCCCCGCTGCCGCCATACCGGTGGTCCCACAGCAGGTTTCCGGTACCCGGGTCTATCTTGCCGAGCCAGAAATCCATGCCGCCCTTTGTGGGCTCCGGCCCCAGTTCGCCGGTGCTGCCGTCAGACACCGTGCCCCCGGAAACGTAGACGTTTCCATCTGCTGCCCATTCCAGGTCGTTGAGCTGGTCGTAATCGGTACCGCCGATGGTTTTATCCCAGAGTTTGTTGCCCTGTGCATCGGTCCGGATGATCCAGAAATCCTGGAGGCCGCGGGACGGTTCGCTTTTGTCCATCCACACATCCGACCAGGAATTGCAGCCGAGCAGGTATCCGCCGCCGGGCAACTCCAGCATATCGAACAGTTCATCGCGGTACAGTCCGCCATAGGCGCGTTCCCAAAGCAGCAGTCCGTTGCCGTCGAGTTTGAGTATCCATACGTCCATATCGCCGCGGGATGGCTGGCTTTTATCGCCGCTAACGCCGGAGTAGGCGTATCCGCCGGCCAGGAAACCGCCGTCGGAAGTGGGAATGATGGCCCAGAGGCGATCGTCGAGATCGCCACCGTACATGCGCGTCCAGAGGACATTGCCGTTAAAATCAAGTTTGGTAACCAGAAAATTCCAGCTCTGGTCGCCCGGTTTGCCAAAGGAAGCGCCGGAGCGGGACGAGCCGGCGGCGATGATGCCGTCGGGCACCGCAAGCAGGCCATTGAGTTCTTCCCAGCTGTCGCCGCCGATAGTTTTATCCCAGCTCAGCACCGGTTGGGCCTGCAGGCGCACGGCGGCAGGGCACAACAATACTGCCGCAGTAAGCAGCAGAACCAGGCGAGGGATGATGTTCATATTATATCAGTTACACGGTACCATTAATATGCTGCCTCAAATCACTGCATGGCCGGGCATGTCCGGCAGATTGGGGATATTATCGACAAACTTTTCGCGTTCGCTGATGATCTCCACGACCCTCCTGATGGCACGCCTGCGGATCTGGCGTTCGAGGTCCTTGTTCGGATGCTTCAGGATATACTGAAATTTGAGCGCCACGCAATCCTTTTTCACTTCGGCCACCCGCAGGTAATAGCTATCGGGTTTGATCACATCCTGAAAAGGTATCAGCGATTCGGTCAGTATGCGTTCGAGTTCCTCCACTGTTTTCAGGTGTTTCAGGTCGATTTCGAAGTCGATACTGGTTCTTTTGACAGCACGCCTCGTATAGTTGATCACTTCGGAATTCAGCACCACGTTGTTGGGAATATAGATCATATCATCGTCGTCGTTCAGCAGATGGATGTTTTGAAGGGTGATATCGACGATTTTACCCCTCTGCTGTCCGATACGTATGTTATCGTTGATGCTCAGTTCGCCCGAAAAAGTCATGATCATTCCGTTGATCATATTCGAGATGTAATCCTTCGTGAGGATGGCGATACCGGCAAAAATAATCGAAATGGAGGTGAGCAGTGCCCGCACGTCGATCCTGAACAGGGAAAGTATGCCAATGATCAGGCCTACTGCCAGCAGCAGCGAATAAATATGGCCTACCCCAATGACAAAGTTATCCGCCGATTGCAGTTTTTTCCGCCGGCGATACCACCAGGTGGTGAAAAACTGGATAAAATCGAGCAGCATCAGGAAGATGGCGATGCCGGCTATCGTATCGATATAATAGTCGACGGACTCCCGGTATTTTGAATCCTGATACAGCCACCGCAGGCTCCACTCACCGGAGCGGACCAGTACCAGGGCGCTGAAGATCACAAATTTGAGGAGAAGGATTACGTACTTCATTCTGAAAGGTTTGAAGTTTAAAACGGGGCACAGGCACGGGCATGCCCTGAAAAACAAATGCGGATGAAACGAAAGCGACGTTTTACCTGAAACGACCAATTCGCGTCACCCGCATTCGGGACGATATATTCTTACCTGGCTTATGGCTTATCCCATAACCGACTCAACGGTGTCGAGCGGAAGGCCGAATGCTTCGGCAACGCCTTGATAAACGACTTTACCGTTAACAATGTTGAGCCCCAGCCTGAGTTCTTTGCTCTCGGCACAAGCTTTTTTCCAGCCCTTGTTTGCCAGTTGAATGGCATAAGGCAGGGTGGCATTGGTGAGCGCAACCGTAGAGGTGAACGGCACTGCTCCGGGCATGTTGGCCACCGAATAGTGCACTATGTGGTCGATGATGTAAATAGGATCATCGTGGGTGGTCGGCCTGGTTGTTTCGATGCAACCGCCCTGATCGACGGCGACGTCGACGATAACCGTTCCCGGGCGCATGAGTTTAAGCATGTCGCGGGTGATGAGTTTCGGCGCCTTTGCACCCGGTATCAATACCGCTCCGACGATCAGGTCGTGCGTCTGGATCAACCGGCGAATATTGTATTCATTGGAGTGCATGGTTACCACGTTTGCCGGCATGATGTCGCTCAGGTAACGAAGCCGTGTGAGGCTTACGTCGAGAATGGTTACCTGCGCACCAAGGCCCGCAGCCATCTTTGCCGCCTGTGTCCCCACAATACCGCCGCCGATGACGAGCACTTTACCGGGTTCTACCCCCGGAACGCCGCCCAGCAATACGCCGCGGCCTTCCACGGGTTTCTCGAGGTACTTGGCGCCCTCCTGAATGGCCATGCGGCCGGCTACTTCCGACATCGGAATCAGGAGCGGCAACTGCCGGTCGGCAGTTTCCACCGTTTCATAGGCCAGGCAAATGGAACCGCTGCCGATCATGGCGTGGGTAAGTTCTTCGCTGGAGGCAAAATGGAAATACGTGAAAACGAGTTGGCCGGGCCGGCACCGTTTGTACTCTGCAGCAACCGGCTCTTTTACTTTCATGATCATTTCCGCCTTCATCCATACCTCATCGGCAGTGGCCAGTATGTGCGCCCCGTTGTCGATGTATTCCTGATCAAAAAAGCCGCTGCTATCCCCTGCGGTACTCTGCACGTATACCTCGTGCCCCCGGCGGGTCAGTTCCAAAGTGCCGGCTGGTGTAAGCGCCACGCGATTTTCGTTACTCTTGATTTCCTTTGGTACGCCAATAATCATAAACGATTGATTTTAGTTGGTAAAATGTTTCATCAGAAAAGCGCACAAAGGTATGTAAAAGGGTTTTATGGTTTTCGGGTTTCGAGGTTGCGGGTTTCGGGTTGCGAGGTTGCGGGTGGGGTTGCCGGGTTTGACAAAATAAAAAAAGGGACGCGACTTTTCGCGTCCCCCGAATTTCTTCAATTCTAAAAACAATACTTACACACGCTTAAGTGTGAAACGAAAACCGTGCCAGAAATGGTGAGAATTTTTAATTTATAAAAATTTTTTCTTTGAACGCCTGAATAATTTGCCTTTCCCGGGCAATTCGGTACAAGTGCTCTACTGCATTGCGGCCTTTTTCACCCAGATCGGCGGTATATTCCGTGACGTAGAGGTCGATATGCGCCTTCATTACTTCGTCGTCCATTTCCTGCGCGTGCAGGCGCACAAAAGGCATAACATCATCAGGATTTGCAAAAGCATATTCCACACTGCGGCGCATGATACGATTGACCTTCTGCTGGAGTTCAGGTGGCAAATCGCGCCGGACCACAATTCCGCCAAGTGGTATGGGCAGCCCCGTCTCCGTTTCCCAGTACTCCCCGAGGTCGATCAGTTTGATCAGTCCTTTTTGGCCGTAGGTAAACCTGTTTTCATGGATGATCAATCCGGCGTCCGCCTCATTGTCCAGCACGCCTTGCTCTATTTCCGAAAACAAGACCTCCGTTTTGTCATGCGCACCGGGATACGCGAGGCTGAGCAGAAAGTTGGCTGTGGTCATTTTCCCGGGAATGAGGATGCGGGCCGAATTGATCGCGTCCGGTGCCATGTGCGCTTTGGCAATCAGCAACGGGCCACAGTTGTTGCCCAGTGCACTGCCCGCATCGAGCAACACATATTTGTCGGTCAGATAGGCATATGCGTGGTAACTGAGTTTGGTAATGGCGATGTCTCCTGCAAATGCGCGCCGGTTCAGGGCTTCCACATCTTCCATAAATACCTCAAAATCAACCCCCTCCGTATCTACTTTCCCGTGGATCATCGCATCGAAAATAAACGTGTCGTTTGGGCAGGGCGAAAACCCCAGACTAAGTGTTGTCATATTGTTTGATGTTTTTTCGTCGTTGCCTCCTGCCGTCATTCGTCATTTCGTCAGGGTGCGTCTCAAATTATCGCTTTGTAACCCGGAATGGTATTCCGGGACGCGAAATGCCTTTCCTCAACGCGGAGTACCTTTCCTCAACGCGGAATACCTTTCCGCGATACAGGTGTCGCTCCGTAACCCGGAATGGTATTCCGGGACGCAAAATGCCGTTCCTGAACGCGGAATACCATTCCGCGATACAGTTCTGCGACAATTTTGCACCCTTTCGTCATTATTCCTGTCATTACAATTGTTTCTAAAAAGGAAGGGTGGTTGGCCTCCTTGTACGCATCTTTGTGGAATGCAAAGTAAATCAGGCGAATTCAGTTCAATTCCCCGGTTATTCCCTAATTGTTAATCCAGGCAGGAATGACGACAACGACCAATGACGAATGACGACCATGACGAATAACGAAATGACGAACAACGCCATCATATTCGAAGACAACCACCTGCTGGCAGTAAACAAAG